>VGYQ01000001.1 GCA_016872915.1 Planctomycetota bacterium
TTGCATCACGAAGATGGCGGTACGCAAGACAAGTTCCGACCCTATGCGTTTCCGACAGGATCCTGGCTCAGCACGTTTGCAGCACGGACATGAGACGGTTCGCAGATGGTTGGTGGCAGTCGACTGCTGCCGCAGACACGCCGGAGTGGATACGCTTTCGCCTGCATTGGGCGCTTAGCTCAGCTGGCTAGAGCACTGCCCTTACATGGCAGGGGTCACAGGTTCGAATCCTGTAGCGCCCACTGATTGATTCGGCACGTGGTTGCGCCGGTTCGCAAGAACTCGCGCAACCACGCTGCGTTTCAGGGTTGAGCACCGAAGACTTCATTTCCTTGCAATCGTGTGCCGCTCCGTGCTGCACCCGAGTTTGCACCATGACTGCGCCCGTGTCGGCACCGTTGGGCTGTGACGGGAATCTATCTTCGCCGTTTCTGTTTCCGCGAGCGGCTCTGAAGGTGCAACTGCCAACAACGCCGATCGGCCGACACCACCCGTCTTCAGCTTGGCACGCTCGCCTCATCGAGGATCGTGACGATCCACGCAATGAAAAGCAGGATGTGCACCATCCCCTGCAGAATGCTGACGCGACCGCGTGCAAGGCTGAGCGCTGTCACCAGGCAGGTGCACGCGAGCAGCACGATGAACGGGGGTTCGAGGCCCAGTTGGGGCGTGACGCCTGTCACGAACCGAATGCCGATGACGGTCGGCACCGTCAGGCCAATCGTTGCGAGCGCACTGCCCAGCAGGATGTTGATCGAACGCTGCATGTCTTGGCGACGTGCGGCACTGATCGCAGCCAGACCTTCAGGCGCAAGGACGAGCAGCGCGATCAAGATGCCGCCCAAAGGAAGGGGCAGATCCCAAGCCTCCAGCAGGTCGCGGGTGCGCCCGCCAAGGCCTTCGGCCATCGCGACGACCGCCACGAGTGCAAGGATCAGAAGCACCAGCGATCGCCTCAGCGACGGGAGCGCATGATGCCCTCGTTTGGCCTGACGCTCAGGAAAGCCGTGGTGTGCGAAGAAGGTCCGGTGACGCGTCGACTGCATCAAGAGGAAGACGCCGTACAGCACCAAGCTGCTCATCCCCACGAACAGTTCCATGGGGTCACTCATCCATCCGCCCGGACTTGATCGCGTGAACCGCGGAAGCACCAGTGTGATGCACGCGAGCGTGATCAGCAGCGGCAGGTATGCATGGCTCGACTGAGGGTTGAATTCTCGCTCTTTGCCGCCCCACCCGGACATCATCATGCACACCCCGAGCAGCAAGTTCAGGATGAGCATGATCACCGCAAACATGGTGTCACGGGCAACGTCTGGATCCCCGTCCGCTCCAAGCATGACTGCACAGACCGCTGCCACCTCAATGATGATCGCTGAGATCGTCAGAATGATCGTGCCGAGCGGCTCGCCCAGGCGCTCTGCTACCCGATCGGCATGGGTCATGGCGCGCAATGCAGCGGCAGCGATAGCGGAGATCAGCCAGGCGGTCCAGAGGAGCCCCGCATAGCCTCCGACTTGTTCCGAGGGTCCCCAGTGTGCAATTGCTGCAAGCCCTGTGGCGAGGCCGATGATGATCGGCAGTTCGGCGAAAAGGGCCGAGAGCGACCTTGGATGTTTGCCACCGCGCATCGATCGGAATGTAGCCCAAGGGCCGCTTCACACGCAGCGATTCGCTCGTGCGTCAAAATGTCGTAGGCAGACGTGCAAGTGGCACTTGCGTCCACTTCTCGCTGCACGCGACTGAACTCCCTTGATGAACGGACAGATCTACAGCGGCTTTTGTGAGGCGTCCTCGCCATCAAATTGTTCGACGCCGCCGGCTTCGTACGAGGCCTCCGGCTGCAAACAGAATCAAGGCGCCGGGAGCTGGCGTCACTGCAAAGCCGGTGATGTCGAAGGTGCCAATGATGTTCTGACCGGCCAGCACAGTGGGCACCTGAAAACCCAGCTGGATGTTGCCGATGTTCGAGAAGATCGCCGAATAGGTCCCGCCGCCAAGCGAGATGATGTCGCTGCTCCCCTGCGCCACATTGAAACTCACGAAGGTCCAAGTGTTCGAAGCGATGGGGGCTGCGGATACGAGGGAAGCGCCCGGCGTGTTGATTGGTGTGGCAAAACGCCCAGTGACGGTGATCGACTGGGAGAGGTCATGTCGGAACCAAAATCCAACATTCGTGACGCCTTCGCTCATCCAGTTCCCAACATAGGAGCCGTTCGACGACCCGTAGCTTGCGGCGGCGCGAATGACTGTTGGTGGGAATCCTCCGGGAGTGGTGCCGGATAAGTTGAGCTGCCCGCTCGCGTAGGACTCGCCTACGGGACCACCCGTGGCAAACCAATTCAGCGAAGCAGTGCCATTGAAGTTGCGCCAGTTGGAGGCGCCGGTTGCAAATGTCTCGGTAAAACCGTTGATGCCAGCGGCGGCTGATTGCGCAAAGAGGGCGAAAGAACAGGCTGCCGAGGCGGTGAGGGCGAAAGGGAACTTCATCGTAAAAACCTCAAAAGGGAGTAAGAGAACAATAGGTTAGGCAGCATGTGGGCACGAATCAAGAACAATTCTGGAGTCAGTGCTTTCCCCCTTCAGACTCAGCTGAGGTGCAACTCGGGGAATCGGTGCTGGGTCCGTTCGTGGCGGAATCAGTCGCAGACCCAGCGCATCGAGCGCTCAAGTCCCCAGATGCGACGCACCCCAAACTTATGGAAGACGAGCCAGCAAGCCAGCAGGAATACGGTGGCAAGCACACAGGCCGTGGCGACGGGCATTGCATCCTCCCAGAACGTCATCGGATCACCCGCTTGCGCCAGCCCGTACACCCACAGGGGCCAAATGTGCACAACGTGGTGCAGGGCGTAGATCGTCAGGGAGTACCTGCTGAATGATTCGGCGATGGCGAGCATTCCCCGCAGACGAGTTGGCGCAGGCTGAAGGTCAAGGAATCGATGCCCAAGCGCGAGCAGCACGATCGCCATGCCGAGGGTACCAAGCACATACTCCGCACTCGGCGGATACTGATCCCATCCGATGAAGTAACGCGACGCGATCACATCTGGCATCATGGGACGAGCCATAACGAGAACAAACGATGCGGTCACCAGGGACAGTCCGATGACTCCCAGGTTCCAAGTTTGTCGAAAGCGATCACAGCCCCTCTCCGTGCGTGCGAACAGTCGTGATGCGCACAGGTAGCCGGCGATCGAGAGTGTGATCCATGGGAAGATCGGGAAGTAGCCAGTGGCAAGAAATCCAGTCAACACGTCAGACAGCGTCCAGTCGTAATCAAAGTGTCCCTGCTCCCAGAAAGCACCGTAGTCCGCCATGTGCTGCAGAACCGGCGAGAGAAGGCCCGCCATGCAAGCGATCAAGACACAGATCGGCTGTGGGAAGCGGCGCAGGATATTGAGAACGAGAAGTGCAGACCCGATGAAGGTGAGTACGTCCCAGTTGAAGACATCCTCTGGCAACCAGACCAACACGTTGAAGACAAAGCCTGCGCCAAAAATAAAGAGCCCTCGGCGCACCGAGATCTTCGACACCTCCTGTTCGTCCGTTCCCCCGGCCAACTTCGCATCAGACCAGAGGAAGTAACTCGCGCCCGACAAAAAGACGAAGAGTGGCGCACCAAAGCCGGCAATGTCCGGTGTGTAGCCGGCAAGATTCTCGCAAAAGTGAACGAACACCATCACGATGATCGCGAGCGTTCGCAGGACATCGACTGAAGAAAAGCGCGTTGTCACGAAGGGCTCGCCGCGAGGTACTCAAACGCCCACAGGAGCAGCTGTGCGGCGAGCAGCACGATAATCACCAATTCGAGTTGATGCCCTGTCCGGGCAAGGAAGAAATCGCTCGCACGCTGACCGCACATTTCGTAAGTGTTTCGAATCACATCCAGTTGTGCGCCGAGGGCCTCAAATCGTGAAGCCATGCATAGGCGTTCGCGCATGCGTTCTGCCACCTGGCTCGCAAGAGTCGGCGGATGCTCGAGCGGTGACAGCAGATAGGGCGAGATCCGAGCCAAACGTGACTGAAGGACAACAGCGCGTGTCAGCCGTCCCTGCAGTTCTGTTCGGCGCGCTACGGATCGCTCGTTGAACTCGAATGCGAGCGGCGCATCCGATTCGAGGGCAGGCCAAGACTCGGCGACACTGCGCTCGATGGCCTGCAACTCGCGTTCATGTTTGCCCGCTTCCAGAATGACTTTGCGGAGCGCTTCGAGACGCTCAGCTGGCGCGAGAATGGCACAGCGCCCTGTCGACCAGTAGATGTGGGCGCCTTGGAATGCCGTCCACTGGGCAGCCCGACCGGCGGACAAGGGATCTGCATCGACCCACTGCCGAACAGCCGAGGGGAGGTCGCCCTCCGATGTGCCGATGCACACGAGCGACAGAGTGGCTCCATCGTCGCCGATCGGCACGCCGTCCTCGAGGGTTGCATTCGGAGCGAGATGGCCTGAGAGTGCATGTGACGGTGTTGGACTGCCGTCGGATTTCTGTGGTGGAAGTGTCATGGGAGTCTGTCGAGGGTTAGCGATAGGAACCTTGAGCAATCTTGGCTGCGATCCACGCGGCGACATACTCGGCAGAGTCGAGCACGCCGTTCAGGGTCGAGTCGTAGAGATAGTCGCCAACCACAAACAAGTCTGCATGTTCGATCGGCTCTGGGCAGTGGCGAAGATCCAATGGCATGGGGTGTGTGCCGCCCGGCATGGCGCTGACGGCGCCGATCCACCGGTGAACACGAGTTTCGATTGGGACGCTGTGGCCATCGTTCAGTGATGCTGGAAGGGCGGCCTGAATCTGGCGGACAATTTCCTCGTCCGTGGCCTGAGCCATCTCACGCGCCGAATCACCGGCGAGCAGCCATCCGAGAATCCCGTACCTCACCGATGGATCACGCAGCGATTCATCGTAAAGGCAGCATCCGCCAAAGCAGTCCAGCATCCAGAATGCACCGTGCACGTGACTCCGCCAGAAAGGCTTCTCGTAGAGGAGCGTCACGCGCAGGTAATGGGCTGGATGGTTGTGATGTGACTGATGGCTCGCGATTGCATTCGCGAGCCGCGTTCCCGAAAACTCAACCTGCGCCATGGCGCTGTGCGGAAGAGCTGCGACGACGAGATCGAATTCCCGCTCCGTGCATTGACCGCATTCCTCCAGGTGGATGCGAAGCTTGCCGCTCGGAGATCGGGACACCTGCTTGGCGCGAGAGTTCAGCCGCACATCGGCATCCAGTCGCGCGGCCAGCGAGGTCATCAGCCGCTCGTTCCCCCCTTCGATGGCGTATAGCCGCATGTACTTCGGGTCATTCATCAGATAGTTCTGAAGCCCATACTCCACATTGGTCTGTGCAGGTTCTGCTGCGAGATCGCTATGGATGAGATGTTTGACAAACAACCGTGCCTGCGGATCTGTCATGCTTGCCAGCGTCACATCGAAGCGTCCTTCATCAGGCGTCATGGCAGTTTCCGCACTGCCAGATGAGTAGAACTCGCGTGGTGTCATTCGGTCCCGAGCCTGACGATCGAAGGCGTGGAGAGCGTTCGCCGCAGCAGATCCAAGACGATCGCGGACATCATCGAGATTGGCAATGGGGTAACCGTCCATCAAGACAACCGGACCGCTGAGGGGCCGGAGCGGCAACCCAAGTTCGAGGGCCAAATCCTTGAGTGGGTCTCGCCCAAGTTGTTCGTAGTCATAAAACTCAGCGGCGCCCACTTCATAGCGCACTGGGGCTGACGCGAACTGCGCAGTCTGAACCTTTCCGCCAAGGCGATGGGACGCCTCGAAGATCGTCAGACGCAGTGGCCTGTCGATGATCCGCTGCAGTTCATAGGCTGTGAAGAGACCGCCAGGACCGCCTCCGATGATGGCAACCTCTGGCATGATGCAAGAGGTTTTCCCGTTGCAGCCATTTCGGGACACCACAAACCCAGATTGAGCCACCGATAACACGGTGAAACAACAGCGCGGGTTCCCTCACCACGGTTTAGTTGTCGTTTGGGCGCACGACCCGGAAGCCAATCATGCCGTGTGCGAACCCTGTCGGCGCCTCTCCGCGGGCAGAGATTCTGCATGAATCAGCGTTATAGCCGCAGCCACCTCCACGGATCGGTCGGTATCCACCCGTTGCAGCTCCCATCGGATCGACCAGGGGGCTGTACGAGTAGTAATCCGCTGCGTAGCGGTCGCGCACCCACTCCCACACATTTCCTGTCACGTCAAACAGTCCGAAGCCGTTCGCAAGCTTTCCTCCGCCCACCTGCGTTCCGTAGAACGGATCGCCCGGGGCCGTGTTATGCCACGCGATGCTTGGCAGTATCGCTGGATCATCGGAGCCTGCAGGCTGCGCTGCACTTCCGTGGTAGGTCGTCGTGGTACCTGCACGCGCCGCATACTCCCACTGCGCTTCAGTCGGCAAGGACATACCCGTGCGGGCAAGAAACTCCTGGATGTTGTTCCACGACACCCATTCCACGGGTCGATCCATGGAACCAGGGAAATCCGGTGGCTGAAAGTGGCTGGGGTTTTCGTTCATCTGTGCGACCCACTGCGCCTGTGTGACCTCACATCGCCCCATATAGAAACTGCTACTGAGCCTGACTGGATGCAGCGGGTATTCGTCGGCGTAGCAGCCGGTGCTCGTCGGACATCCCATCATGAACTCGCCGCCGGGAATCAGCAGCATTTCCATCTGCGTGAGGTTGTCTCGAATGCGCCATGCGAAACCGCTCTGCGTGATCGCCTCTCGAATCACCGGGTCATAGATCACGGTCGGATCCGGTGCTGCTTCAATCAGCGTCGCCCAAGGGGGGACTGTTCGGCAGTTTCCCCAACCACCGAGCAGAAGAGTGAGATCGGCTCCGTTGACGCTTCCATCGTCGTTGAGATCGACATGGAACTCTCCCTGACCATTGCTTGCCCATGCCGAGAGCACCAGACTGAGGTCCGTGCCATTGACGACCATATTGCCGTCGACATCGCCTGGGCAGTGTGCAAAAGCCGCCGAGCCAAACAGCGCTGTCGCACATGCAACTGCGAAAGAGCAAGAGAGCGGTCGCGCACAAAAGTCCATTCGTGGGAAAGTAGCGCAAGATCAGCCAGATGCAACGTGCACCGCTTCCTTTTGACGAATATGCGATAGAGAAGATCGTGGAGGGCACTCCCTCCGCGGTATCGTGTGCGAGAGTGTTCGACCGCCCCACGTGTTCACCCCCTCACTGACCGACATGGCTCCGCTCTGGAAGACGCCGCGACTGTTGTGCGCCATGTTGCTCTTGGCCGCGGGGGTGGGTTGTTCCAACATCGAACGAGCCGATCCGACCGTGACGCCCAAGCGGGCTGAGCGGCCGCCCATCCCACTCGATGTGGATCCAATCATGCGTGGAACCGTGGCGAGCGAAACCGTGGTGGTTGGCTACCAGCCAGTCATTGTGCGGGGCTACGGCTTTGTCGTTGGTCTGAATGGAACGGGCAGTCGCACTGCCCCTGCCGAGGTCAGGCAGTACATCCTTCGCGAAATGCTGCGGTACGGTCTTGGAGATCAGAGCGAGGGACTTGGAGGCATGCAGCCTGAACAACTGCTGAACTCGGAGGACACCGCGATCGTGATTGTGGAGGGAGTTGTTCCCGCAGGTGCCCCGAAGGGCACGGCGTTCGATGTGCGGGTGTACGCCTCACCTGGGACAAGCACCACGAGTTTGGAGGGCGGCACGCTGTGGACAACGGGTCTGAGGCCAGGCGTGCTGCTCGTCGGCAGCCGCGAAGTACGGGCGGTCGCGGAGGCGAAGGGACCGATCATCGTCAATCCCTTTGCCGATGATTCGGATCGCGCGCAGTCACTGGTCAATCAACTCAGTGGCAGAGTGCTGAACGGTGGCAAGACCCTCAAGTCATTGCCGGTGAAGTTGGTCATGGCCACTCCAAGTCATTCGCGTTCACGCCTCATCGCAAGCGCCATCAATTCGAACTTCCCGCGAGAACCGCGGCAGCGTGGCGACACGGCGCAAGGACGGACGGGCGAACTGATCACGGTGGATGTGCCGCCCTCGTGGCATTCGCGCAGCGATGAGTTTGTCGAGATGCTTCGGCATACATCCATCAATGTCGGTCCGATCGATGCCACTGCTTCCGAGATTGCGCGCGCAGTCGTGAACAACCCAGGCGGTGCGCAGGCCGCAAGCATGCGCTGGCAGGCGCTTGGTCCGAAGAGTCTGGCCTCGATTCGCCCGCTCTATGAGTATGCCGAAGAGCAGCCGCGCTTCGCAGCTTTGCAGGCTGGTGCGCGATTGGATGATCCCTTGGTGGTGCCGGCGCTGCTCGCCATGGCCCAGTCCGGAAGTGCGGAACTTCGCGTGCCGGCCATTCGACTGCTGGAGCGAATGAGCATCAATCCCTCCATCGATCTCGGGCTCCGTCCGCTCCTTGAAGACAGCGACATTGACATTCGACTCGCGGCCTACGAGGCGCTCCGCAAGCGTGGGGATCCGATCATTTCGAGCAGCATGGTGGACGAAAAGTTTCGGCTCGATGTGATACCGAGCCAGCATCCCATGGTGTACGTGTCTCAGGCTGGCAAGCCGTCGATCGCCGTTTTTGGCAGTGATCAAATGTTGAAGGCTCCGATGAGCCTGCGGGCCTGGGATGGGAACTTGCTGATGAAGGCTGACGAAGGGGAAGATGTCGTCACGGTCTTCTTTCGCCCCGCCTCTGGTGCGGAAGCACGAGTCGACAAGTCATCGCTGAAACTTCATGAGTTGATCCGTTTCCTTGGGCACACCAAGACAACGGATCGACCCGCACCTGGCGCTGGGATGACCTACAGCCAGACCATTGGCGCGATCTATGCCCTGTCCTCCGAAGGGGCAATTCCAGCGGCATTCAAGGTCGAACAAGACCGAATCATCGCTGCAATTGCGAAGGCTGGGCAAGAGGCGGAACGGTTGGATCGACCGGAGTTCATCGAGGATGAGGATGTGACCTCGGATCAGCCGGCGGCTGCCTCGGCGATGGTGCCTGGCCTGACGCCCAGCCAGGGTGTCCCAACAAGTGGCGGAAAACCTGCCAAGAGTGATTCAAAATCGGGTACCGTGCCGAGGTAAGTAGTGCTGAAGCCCCATGTCGGGGCGGCTCTTCACGGACGATGAGCCACCAGCGTTGCGACAGGAGGTCGGAGTGAGACTATCCAAACTCGTTCTCAGCGGTTTCAAGAGCTTTGCCGATCACACCGAGTTTCGGTTCGATGAACCGATCATCGGAGTTGTTGGTCCCAACGGTTGCGGCAAGAGCAACGTGGTCGATGCCATCAAGTGGGTGCTTGGTGAGCGCAGTGCGAAGAGCCTGCGTGGCGGTGCCATGATTGATGTGATCTTCGCCGGCAGCGCGGTACGCAAACCGATGGGGTCTGCGACGGTTGCACTGGTGTTTGAGAATCCCGTTCTTGCCACACCCGTGCAGCGGAGCGCGAGTGAGTCGGAGGGCATGCTCGATGAGGGAGAGTCGCTCCCTGCCGAGACGGGTGCGTCGCTTGTACGGCGGCACGAGGTGTCGCACCGTGCATTGCCGGTCGATGCGGACGAAGTGGAAGTCACGCGCCGTCTGTACAGCGATGGACGATCGGAATACCTGATCAACGGTCGCAAGGTGCGGCTGCGTGATATCAAGGAGTTGTTTATGGATACGGGCATCGGCACCGATGCCTACTCCATCATTGAGCAGGGCAAAGTTGCTGCGCTCCTCGAAGCCAATCCTGCCGAGCGCCGCGCCATTCTTGAAGAGGCGGCTGGTGTGGCGAAGTTCCGTGCTCGGAAGGAAGAAGCGGCCCGCAAGTTGGAAGCTGCCGAACGAAACCTGGTCGTGATTCGCGAGCAACTGTCCGGTGCCGAGCGGCGGCTTCGAATTGTGCGTGGACAAGCAGAGAAGGCGAAGCGATTCGTGGAACTTGATGCGCGACGCAAAGCGCTTCGTTCCGCCGTCATTCTCGACCAGTATCACGAGCAGCGCACTCGTCTCACGGAGTGTGGTCTCGCTGTGGACGCTGCCGCAGCTGCGCGAGATGGGCTTTCCGCAGCGATTGAGCAGGCGGAGCACGAAAAGCGTGAGCGAGAAACAGCGCGAGATGCCGTCATGCAGCAGCAGCAGCGACTCGAGCGAGATCGCCTCGAGGCGGCTGCGGCCGTCAAGCAGTCTCAGCAGCGGATTGAGTTCACCGAAGCGGCCATTCGCGACACGCGGGCATCCTTACAGCAGGACGCGGCGGCTCTGGGTGCGCTCGACGCGCGGGTGGCGCAGCATGCGCTCGCCCTCGAACAATTGAAGGATGGCGTTGCAACGGCCAGCGAGCAGGTGCGCGTGTGCGAGGAGCAGATGGGTGCACTGGAGGAGGCGCGTGCGACATGCGCTGCTGACGCGGCCTCTGCACGGAGTGCAGATCTCCAGTGGCGTGAGCAGCACCTTACTCTTGAGCGGGAGAGCGCTCGGTTGGAAGCACGCCGTCATGCGGCGCACGAGCGCGTGGAGGGTGTGGCCGCCGAGGCGGCTCGCTTGCAATCTCGAAGCGGTGAGCTCGAGCGTGAGGCGGCCGTGCAGGTGCAGGCGCGTGACGCCGCGCGTGCGCGGCGGGCCGAGGCGCAAAGTCGCGCCGATCAATTGCAAGCACAGGTCACCGCCGAGTTGCGCTCCGTGGAGAGCTACGGCGAGGAGGGCGTCGAGATCGCCGAGCGACTGACTGCCGTTCGGGAAGAGAGGACTCGCAGCGAGAGCCGTCGTGCACTGCTTGAGGAGATGGAAGCGTCACGCGAGGGGCTTGGTGGCGCCGCGCGTTCTGTTCTCGCCGACTCGGAGCGTTTTCCAGGGGTACGTGGTGCGCTCGGCGACCTTCTCGCGACCGACCGCATTCACGCCGTTGCTGTGGAGGCAGTGCTTGGCGGCTGGTTGGAGTGTCTTGTTGTGGATGCGAGCGCTTTGGCTGCTGCAGATGGTGCCGATGGCACCTCGCTGAACGGCACTCCCCTGCTCGCTCATGCACGCGAACTCGATGGACGGGTGACATTTGTGCCTGCGGCCACTCCGTCCCATCAGGCTCTTCCACCGGAAACGCTTGTCGGTGCACGCGCTCTTTCCTCCGTCATTCGTGTCTCCGGTGGTGTTCAAGGACTGGTGGACTCCTTGTTGCGTGGCGTGTGGCTTGTGCAAGACGTGGCAGAGGCGCAGAGAGTGTGTGCGCTCGGTGGTGCTGGAACGCGCTGCGTGACCGTGGGAGGAGATGTGGTTGACTGGTTGGGAGCCGTGACGGTCGGCAAGTTGCGTGGTGGTGGCGGCGGATCGGTCATTCGGCGTGCGGAACTCAGCGAATTGTCCGAGTCCACTGAGGCACTTGTGGCACGCATGGCAGAGGTGCAAGCGGAAGCCAACCGTGTCGCCGAACTGGGGAGTGCGGCGCAGGAGCGATCGGATGGTCTCGACCGCGATCTGCAGTTGGCGCGGCGCGCCGCCATTGAGGCGGAGTTCCAGGCCGACCGCGCGGAACAATTCATGACACGTGTCGAACGCGAGCGTGCAGCGCAGCGGTTCAGCGAGTCGGATGCTGCGCGGCGACTGGCCGCCGCACAAGAAGAGCTGGCGCAGATTGCCGCGCGCATCGGAGCTGCAGCTTCGGAACTTGCCGCCGCAGATGCCAACGCATCCAAAGCCCGTTCAGACGCTTCGAGCTCGCAAGCTCGACTCGACGGAGCGCAGGAGGCGCTCGGTACAGCGAAGCTTGCACTTGGCAAAGCAACGAGTGAGCTCCATGTTGCACGCAGTGAGTGGTCGCTCACGGAGACCGCGCTGACCGAGACGCAGCGGCAGCGAGTGACAGCCGAGGACCAGCTGCGGCGCCGCGAGGCACACATCGAAACGCTCGAAGAGTCGATCCATGAGACTCGAGCGCAGGTCACTGTCTCGCAGCATCGGCATGATGCCGTCGCGGTGCAGCTCGCTGATCTTGCGCAGACATTGGCTCAGGCGGTCATTGCCAATGATCAGGCGGGTGAATCGCTGCGAGAGATCCGTGAACAGGCTGCGGACCGCGAGCGCGCGTGGAGTGAGGCGGAACTTGCACGGCGGGAATGTGCCATGTGGCTGGACACGCTGCTCGGTCAGGCCCGTGATGAACTGGGTGTTGAACTGGAGACGCTGTGGGACGTCCATGTCGCGGAGCGCGAATCAGGCGCTTTCGTCCTGACCGATCGCTCAATCGCTGTTCAAGAGGCTGAGCAACTGCGCGAGGAGATCCGATCGCTTGGGAATGTGAATTTGGATGCGATGGCGGAACTGAACGATTTGGAGACGCGCACCGCCGATATGGCGAATCAACTGGTCGATATCGACGCAGCGAAGGGGCATCTCGAGAATCTTGTCACCGAACTCGATGCGACGAGTCGTGTGCGCTTCGAGGAAACCTTCAATACCGTGCGTGAAAACTTTGGCGGCACCAACGGGATGTTCCGCAGGCTGTTTGGAGGTGGCAGCGCGGATATGTATCTCCTCCCAGGCGAAGACGGTCAGGTCGACTGGCTTCAGTCGGGCATCGAGATCCGTGCCAAGCCCCCTGGCAAAGAGCCGCGTGTCATCACGCAACTGTCAGGCGGCGAAAAGTCGATGACCACGGTCGCGCTCCTTTTGGCGATCTTCAAGAGCAAGCCCGCACCGTTCTGCATCCTCGACGAAGTGGATGCCGCACTCGACGAGGCGAATGTGGAGCGATTCTGCCATGCGCTCAACGGTTTCCTCGATCAGAGTCACTTCATCGTCATCACGCATCACAAACGGACGATGCAGGCCTGTCATCGACTGCACGGCGTCACAATGCCCCAGCGAGGCGTGTCCAAGAGGGTCACTGTCCGCTTCGAGCAGGTCGGCGCGGGCGGAAGAATCGCGGATTCTGCCTTGGCGGATGAGCCCGATTCGGCGGTGTTGCCCGATGCGGTGGCAGACCGCCTCTCCCGGACTGCAGCGCAGAACTAGGTCAGGCAGCTGCTCGCCGCACTGTTGGCTGCGGCTGCCTGCACGAAGGTCCCACGGCTGCTGTCTTTGCTGACCCCGGGGAATCGCAGCGCCTGCCCGTGCAGCACGGCATAGACACCGACCGGCAGAAGTTGTGCAGCCATGATTGCCTCGGTGAGGTTCTGGAGGGCATCCGAGGATCGGAGTTCATAGGGACGCATGGCGCCTGTCAGAACCACGGGTATCTGCGGCGCTGCTGGTTCCGTCCACCGCGCATGCAGCGCCTCCCCCGTGACAGCAAGTCGGTCCGTTCCATGCACAATCACGATGCCGTCTTGATCCGCAGCCCTTGCCACCGCAGTGGCAACGATCCGTTGGTGGTCGACCGCCGTCATTTCAAGGCTGTCTTTGTTCATTAGGGCCAGTCGCTCCACGTGAACGCCCGGCAGTTGAAGTGACGCGAGCATCACATCGAGCACACTGACATGATTCGCCATCGTTCCGGCAAGTTCGCAGTATGTCTTTTCGATCGTGCCGCCGGTGGAGATGATGAGCAATCTAAACATGGGTGAGTGTCTTTTGGGGGGGGAATGGAATGGAGATCGGATGGATCAGTGTTCCGCCATGAAAGCAACCTCCAACGTTTCTTCCGGATGGCACACGCCCTCCCCGCATGCGCACAAAGAGATCGATACACGCGCATGTTTCGGAAGTTCCTGACTTGCAAGTGCCACGGTGCCCTTCAGCCAACCGCCATCTTGATCGCGACGAGCGATCGTCCCCGCCCGCAGAGTGAGGAGTGTGCCGTCGGAACCGAAGACTCGGAGTCCGCCGACATTCTGATCGGTGGCGCGAACCTCAAGCCCGCTTGGAATCTCCAGCCACAGGCAATCGGCGGATCGCCATGCTTCAATCCCGAGCCGCGATCGAACGCGCGGGCGGAGTGGCTGGTTTGCCCCCCCCATCTCCGTGAACGCCTCTGGGATCAGCGTGCTCCACTGTTCCATCAGCGGCAATGCGAACGCCATCGCAAGGGGCGTGCTGTTGATGGTGCCAGCAACCGCGCGGACGCTTCGGAGCAAATCGCTCCGAAGCTCCCCACTTCCCGTACGACCAAGCAGCGAAGTCATGGCATGGAGCATGAGGCTTGTCCCCGAAGGCACAGCGCCGTCATGGCGCGAGGATGGACGAACATAGAGCAGGGAATCGCCTGCCTGTGCATCGCTCCAACGCGCCGACTCCTCCGCGAAGAACAGGCGGCGCGCATCGGCATAAACCTCCGATGCGCGTGTGAGCCATGCTGTCTCTCCGGTGACATCACCCGTGTCAACACACGCTTGTGTCAAGGCCGCAAGATCCTCCAGTGCCACTTCGGTCGACGCATTTCCCTTTCGCCAACAGCGAACCCACCCGCCAGTGTGGCGCATGTGATCCCATGTCCATCGCAGCGCAGACTCCGCTCTTGTCACGTATTCGGTGCGCTGCAGCCTGGCGCCGCATGTTGCGAATGCACTGATCATCAATGCGTTCCAGCACAGAATCACCTTGTCGTCGCAGATCGGCTGCGTCCAACTTTGGCGAGTACGGTGGAGCGCGGCCAAGCCGCGTTGCACACGGGGATCTGCGGCCGCCGTCACGTCTTCGCAGCGAATCACCCATGCGGGAGGATCTTCCGCGTGATGCGGGTCCCGAAAGTTCGCGGTGCCATCGAGCCCCAGCGCACCGAGCACGAAGGCGCAGTCTGAATCGCCGAGGCCTCCAGCACGGAGCGATTCCTGTGCTGCGCGAGGACGCCAGACATGCCCTGCGCCCTCTCGGTGATCCACATCCGCATCCAGCGCGCTCAAAAACCCACCCTGTGGCAGCGAGAGTTCGCGGTCGACAAAGTCAAGAAGCCGTTCGCAGACGTGCCCGAGCCACGCGTCGCCTCGTTCCACACCAGATGCGGCATACAGCGGCGCGAGCAGCGCTTGGTCGTACAGCATCTTCTCAAAGTGTGGCACTGTCCACGTGCCGTCCACGGCGTAGCGGTGAAAGCCACCCGCCACATGATCATGAATGCCCCCGAGCGCCATGCGCAGAAGCGTGTGATGGACAGCATGCTGCGCCGATGGGCTGGGATCACTCGCAAGAAGTCGAATCAGGCAGGGCTGCGGGAATTTCGGCGCACCTCCAAAGCCTCCCTCCTCCGCATCAAACGATTGAAGCAGTGCGTGTCGTGCGCGCGGAAGAGCAGTCGCGGACAACGGTGCGTCTGGACTGCTTGGTGCAAGGGCATCCATGACTGCAGCGGAGAGTCGCTGCGCCTGTTCCAGCAATTCCGTGCGGCGTGTGTCCCACGCCTTGGAGATCGCCGAGAGGACTTGTGAAAAACTCGCGCGACCGTACGCGGGCTCCGGCGGAAAGTATGTGCCGATGAAAAACGGGCGTCCTTCGTGCGGCTCCAAAAATGCCGTGAGTGGCCACCCCCCGCTCGCGCGGCCCTCGGTTGCTTCTGTGAACACCTGACACGCCTGCATGGTCAGGTCATCGATCGCTGGGTGCTGCTCTCGGTCCACCTTGATGCAAACAAAGTGCGTATTCATCTGCTGTGCAGTTTCATCTGACTCGAAACTCTCTCGAGCCATGACGTGGCACCAATGGCAGGTTGCATAGCCAATGGAGAGCAGGATGGGAACGTTGCGCCGCCGCGCTTCTTGGAACGCAGCATCGCCCCACACCCACCAGTCCACGGGATTTGCCGCGTGTTGCAGCAAATAGGGGCTATCGCTCGATACCAAGCGCGATTGGCTTCGGTTTGCGGGGGCGGTCACGGCTTCTGGAGCGGGGATCCGAGAACAATGGCAAAGTGCAGCACCACGGTGAACCGATACTGTAGTCGTGGCATCGATCGTTCTTTTGGCTCTTGCCGTCATTGGCTTCGTGCTGATCCTGTGCGGCGGCAGATTGCTCCCGCTCGTCGCGGCTCTGACGGGTGCGCTCTTCGGCTGGATGCTCGGTGGTGTGGTGCAGGCAGCCGTGCTGCCCGATTGGCCACCGCTGGTGGGCGCTGGGCTGAGTGCGCTTGCCGGCGCTGCGCTTGGTGCCCTCTTTGTGCGCATGGCGGTCGCGGTCGGATTCGCAGCCGTCGGTGCAGTCCTGTTCACACTGCTGGCAGGTCTTCTTGTGGAACGCGGTGTTGCGCCGACGCAGTTGCCGATGCAGGCGGACTCCGTGGCGGCGGTCGGCACACCGAGTGAGGCGAAACAGTCGATCCGCAACGCGCGCCGAGGTTTGAGCAACGCTGTGTGGGAGATTGTGGGTGATGCACGAGGGCAGTCGCGGGACCAGGGCACGATCCCCGCCCTCGCCGGCGCGGGAAGCCGCCTGAGTTTGCTCATCCGCGAGCGTCTGGAGGGCGTGCCCGGCCCAACACGCACCTTTCTCATTGCAGCGACTGCAGCGGGTGCCGCCATAGGACTCGGCATCGGCCTGCTCTTTGCCAGAGCCGCCAATGCTGCGGCGGCTGCGATCCTCGGTGCCATGCTGCTGCTCGGTTGCGGCATGCCACTTCTGGAAAGTTGGTTCCCAACCATTCGCTCGCCATCCCATCCGCTTGGCTGGATCTTCCTTGGTGCGGCACTCGCCGTGGCTGGATGGGCGTTTCAGATGCGTCCAAAGTCCCCGCCGAAGGTGCCGCCGCAAGTACCACAGTCTTCGACCTGACTTCCGTCGTCACGCCCTATTCTTCGATCGAAGCATGGATGATTTCCACTACAAAGGCCAGTCGCTCTTTTGTGAGGGTGTTGCTGTGCACAGCATCGCCGAGGGGGTCGGTACGCCGTGCTACATCTATTCCACGGAAACGCTGCGGACGCATTACACGCGACTTCAGGAGGCATTTCACGAACTCAATCCGCTGATCTGCTATTCGGTGAAATGCTGCTCGAATGTTGCGGTGTTGTCGCTGCTCGCATCGCTTGGAGCTGGAATGGATGTGGTCTCAGGCGGCGAACTCTTCCGCGCGACAAGGGCCGGTGTGCCTCCCGAACGGATCGTGTACGCAGGTGTGGGGAAGAGCGATCGTGAGATCGAGAGTGCGCTCCGCGCGAAGATCGGTCTGTTCAACGTCGAGAGTGAGATGGAGTTCGAGAATCTTGCGCGCATTGCGCGCACACTCGGCATGCGCGCGCGCGCGGCGCTCCGTGTCAATCCCGATGTGGACCCCAAGACGCATCGCTACACGACGACGGGAAAGCGCGAAAGCAAGTTTGGCGTCGACCTCGAGCGTGCCGTTGCATTTTTCCAGTCTTTCGGCGCAGATCCGAACATTGCGCTGACCGGCATTCATTTGCATATCGGCTCGCCCGTGTACACCACGGATCCTTACCTCGAGAGTGTGCGGAAGGCGCTTGCATTGATCGACGACCTCGCGGGGCGCGGCTTCGCGATTGACACGCTGGATCTCGGCGGCGGATTTGGTGCGGATTACGAAAGTGATCAGTCACCGCTGGCGGCGGACTACGCGTCGGCAATTGTGCCATTGCTGCGCGACCGCGTGCGCGCAGGACTGCGCATCGTGCTCGAGCCAGGGCGGACCATCGCTGCGAACGCCGGAATTCTTCTGACACGCGTGGAGTATGTGAAGCAGTCGGGCGATCGACGCTTTGCCATTTGCGATGCGGGCATGAACGCGCTTCTCCGACCCTCCCACTATGGCGCATTCCACTTTGTTTGGCCCACCGAACCGGCGAGTGGATGGGTTCCGCCCCGCCGAGCACGCGAACTGGTCCTGCCGGGCCTTGTCCGCACGGAAGTGGTCGGCCCCCTATGCGAAACAGGCGATTTCATCGCGGAGGACCGCTTGTTGCCGCCCGTCCAGCGCGGTGATCTGCTCGCGGTGTTCACGGCCGGTGCCTATGGCATGGCGATGGCCAGTCGCTACAACAGCCATCCGCTGCCGGCGGAGGTGTTGGTCAGCGGTGAGTCGTACCGAACAATCCGGTCTCGGGAGTCGTATGAAGATTTGGTCCGGCATGAGACGGCTTGATGGGATCTGAAAGAGGAGGAGCCTGATTTGGTCGTACGAGACGAACATGGCGTTTGGACGGTGCTGCGCGAGACCATCGGCGTGCAAGCAGAGGAGGTGTTTGCTGCCCTGACAACAGAGGCAGGCCTGACCCGCTGGTTTCCGGTTGCAGCTCGGATCGATCTTCGCGCGGGGGGCTCCATCGTTCTCGGGTGGGATCGAAAGTTCCGACGCACGCTCACGATCGGAATCACCGCCTTCGATGCAGGTGGCAGCGTCACATGGGCGTGGCCCGCCCGCAGTGGCGACTCCACCATTCCGATCGAGTGGACGGTCAAACCCTCCGTGGAGGAGGGTGCGGAAGTGATCCTGCGCATGGGCCCCATCGCCCCCGAGCCTGACCTGCTGATTTCGATGGCCGAGGACGGAGAGAGTTGGCGCTGGTATCTGTGCAATCTGCGGACCGTGCTCGAGTCGAGAAACGACATGCGGACCGTTCGGCCGCTTTAGACCGTCGCGGGGAAGAGACGCAGCGCCACGGCACATGCAATGATCGTTGGTGGCCACGCCCACGCGCCAGCTGCAAGATCATCCAACACAATTCCCCATCCCCCGCGTTGACTCTGCACGTCGCGCACAAAGCCCGGTTTCCACACATCAAACAGACGAAAGAAGAAGAAGCCAACCGCAGCGATCAGCGCTGCGCGTGAGAGTGATCCATCGTTGGCGCTCAACACCAACCACCACGGCACCGCGAGAAGGGTGAGTGCGCACCCAGCTGTCTCGTCGAGCACCACCGATGATGGATCTTTCCCACCGAAAGACGTCTCGGCGGCGTCGCCATAACGGATGCACCCCACCGTGGAGAGCACGGCGATCAGCGCGAGCAGCGCTGACACGCTCCACCACGGAAGCCCCATCCAGACGCACGCCAGGATCAGTGCGGGCGGTGGAAGGGATCCCCACGATCCGGACGCGGGACGCAGAAGCCCGAGTCCGCATGACGTCACGACGGCTGTTCGCCACAGACCAAGATCTGCCGACGGCATGCGTGAACCGCTGGTCATCACGACTTCCTTGCACCCTGTTGGCGGAGCAGCGCCGATGCGCGGAGGAGGTACGGGAGCGCACTGAAGGCGGTCACCACGACCATGCACCCAACGATGGCATCGGTCCACCACACGAAGTTGACACTTTGGCGAAGGTTTGGAATCGCCGCGGCACCGAGGCAGAACGGCACCGTGACGCACTGCACAAACATTTTGAACTTCCCGAAGCGGTCGGCCGGGAATGTGATCCCCTGCCCTTCGAATACTGCGCGCACGCTTGTCACAAGCAGTTCGCGCGTCAGGACAAGGATCACAATCCATGGAACGATGCGGCTCGCGGGGGCCAGCGGCGCGGCGCACAGCAAGACCAGTCCCCCGATCACCAGCACCTTGTCCACGACGGGGTCCAGTATCCGCCCAAAGGACGTGACGACATGCCAACGCCGCGCCAGATAGCCGTCCAAGATGTCGCTCAGGGCAGCAACGATAAAGATCCAAATCGCGCTCCAAGCGCGGGATGGATCCGCGGTATCGGCTGTGTCGAGGCTTCCCGCAACCCAGAAGAACGCCAGCGCCAGCCCAAGCCGCGCCACCGTAATGGCATTCGGCAAAGTTCGGCGCAGTTGGGACATGCCGCCCGCCATAGTAGCCCGCGGCTTCGTTGCAGGTTCCGTCGATCGGCCCTATCTTTCCGCGCCACGCACATGGATGTGCGCGACCGCACGTCAGTCACTCGAGCGAGCAGTTTTTCCCCAATGGTCCCGACGATTTTCTATGCCGCCTGTGCTGCTGCCGCAGTCGCGCTGCTGATGCTGCTTTTGCCGGCGGCGAAGAGGGTGCGCACGGCAGGCACGCTCCTGGGGCTCGCATCCATTGCGTGGATCTTGGTGACCATCGTCCGCGCGATTCCCGTTCCAGAAAGTGGGCTCGGCAACGTGGGCATGACCGTGCTGTGTGCATTCATCTCTGTGGCCGCCGCCGTGCGCGTGATCACGCATCACCGCCCCGTCTACAGCGCGCTTTATTTCGTGCTTGTGGTGATCAGTGGCGCGGCGCTGTATGTGCTGCTCAGCGCAGAGTTCGTTGCTTTCTCATTGGTCATCGTGTACGCGGGCGCGATTTTGATCACCTATCTCTTTGTGCTCATGCTCGCCCAGCAATCGCCGACCGATACGGGTGGCGCCGATGCTGTGGAGTACGACCGCGTTGCTCGGGAACCCGCCGCCGCCGTGATGTGCGGATTCGTCTTGCTGGCGGTGCTTGGCTCCGTGATCTTTGCACCGCCTCGCAGCAGCGCAGACGCTGCAGCGGATCAGGTCGCTGCCGTCGAACGTGCGTGGGCAGACCTCGGTCGGATGCCAGACGCACTGCTGGAGCGCGCGCGGCGCACGGATCCTCAGGTTCGTGCGGTTGTGCCGCGATCAAATGGTGCATGGATCGAGACGCAGCGCAACTTCTCCGCGGTTGTATCCGTCCAGCGCGGCGATGCTGATGCCGCGACCGATCTTGTGCTTCCTCCGAGTTTGCTGCCTGACAACACATCGCGTGTCGGCATGTCGCTTGTCACTCGCTTTCCCGTGAGCCTCGAATTGGCTGGAGTGATTCTGCTCATGGCGATGCTCGGTGCAGTCGTCCTTGCGCGGAGGCAGACTGAGTTGGCGGACGACGAGCGCCGTGCACTCGCGGGTCTTGACCGCTTGGCCGGTAGCGAAGCATCGCCTGCAAGGAGCCGCGGATGAATGCCTTTCCAGCCCACGCCCTGGCGTCGACTGCGCTCGAAGGAATCGGGCAGGCCTTCGCGGCAGCCTCCGGTGCACAACTCTCCCTCTCCTTGGCGATCAGTGCACTGCTGTTCGTGATCGGATTGGTGGGATTCATGGTGCGCCGCAACATGATCATCATGTTCCTCTGCACGGAATTGATGTTTCAGGGAGCTGCCCTTGCGATGATCACCTTCGCCCGAATGCATATGGATGTGTCGGGACAGGTCTTTGTGATCTTCATCTTGACGGTCGCCGCAGCGGAGGCGGCGCTCGCGCTTGGACTGGTCGTTCTCCTGCACCGACGTCGCGAAACGCTGAGCGCCGAGGTGTGGTCTGACTTGGGTGAAGCATGATCACGGACTTTCCCATCCCTCAGGCCGTTGTTGCACCCGAGCTGGCGTGGGTCGGTCTGGCGCTCCTCCTCCCACTCATCTCAGCAGTCCTGTGCGTGGTTTGTGCCGCTGCGCGCCTGCCGGGAAAGCTGCCGGCTGTCTTCACGGTGCTCGCACTTGCGGCATCCTTCGTGGTCGTGCTGCGTGCCTACAACGCGTACAGCGGTCCGGTGCAGGTGCCGATCTTCGAGTGGATGTCTTTCGCATGGGGCGATGGACGCTTCCAGCAGTTCACGGCGCCATGTGCCCTCTACATTGACTCACTGACGCTCTTCTGGATGCTGTTTGTCACCGGACTCGGCACGCTGATCGCGCTCTATGCCAGCGAGTACATGGAGACAGAGAAGGGTGCGGGCTATGCCCGTTTCTTCTTCGGCATCAGCATCTTCCTGTTTGCGATGAGTTCACTCGTGATGGGTGACAACCTCGTGATGCTCTACCTCGGATGGGAAGGTGTCGGGCTTGCGAGCTACCTGCTGATCGGCTTCGACTACCAGCGCCCTGCTGCCGTCGCTGCGGCAAAGAAGGCGTTCATCATGAACCGTATCGGAGATCTTGGGCTTGCCCTTGGGATCTTCATGCTGTGGGCCAACTACGGCACGCTGCAGTACTCGCAGCTCTTCCAAGCCATGAATGCAGGCGGACAGACGGTCGTGGACTGGGATGTCTCGCTGATTCCATTCCTCCTGATGCTTGGTGCATTCGGGAAGAGTGCTCAGTTCCCGCTTTTCACATGGTTGCCCGATGCGATGGAGGGTCCGACACCTGTCTCGGCACTCATTCACGCGGCCACGATGGTGACGGCGGGCGTGTTCCTCATCGCTCGCATGTACCCGTTCTTTGCACTGCATCCGGAAGCGCTGGCAACGGTGGCATGGATTGGTGGTGGCACCGCGCTGTTGGCCGCCACGATCGGTATGGCCCAGTATGACATCAAGCGTGTCTTTGCCTACTCGACTATCTCGCAGCTCGGCTACATGTTCCTTGGGCTGGGGGTCGGCACCACCTACGGCGCCTGCTATCACACCTTCACGCATGCATTCTTCAAGGCGCTGCTCTTCCTGACGGCAGGCGCCATCATGCATGGCTTCGCCGGGCAACTCGATCTTCGCAAACTCAGCGGGCTGCGCCACATTCCAGGCTGGCGGCTTGTGTCTTGGACGATGTTCATTGGCTGCCTGTGGCTTGCGGCATTCCCCTACACGGCGGCATTCTTCTCGAAAGACGCGATTCTCTTGAAAGCTCTGACAAGCGCACGCTGGGACTTCGTGTTCCTCGGATGGCTCGGGCTGTTCACTGCCGCATTGACCGCTTACTACACCTTCCGCGTGTGGTTCCGTGTGTGCTGCGGTCCTGTGCATTTCGAGCCGGCGGCGGATGGGCATCACGGCGATGCGTCGCACGATGCACATGGTCATGGGAGCACGCACCCAGCACAGGGAGCGCATGCGGTGGATCATGGTTTCCACCCACATGCACCCAAATGGGCCATCTCGACCGTGCTGGCGCTGCTTGCCATCGGTACGGTTGCGGCAGGATTCCCTGCATACAACGAAGCGTTCGCACACGGCTCCAATTGGGCGCAAAGGATGATCGCCGGGTCGAGCGCTGCAGCTGGCGCTCAGCCCGAGGAACATGCGGCTGAGTCGGCCGCTGGCGAGACCGATCACCACGCGGGGCACAGCACTGTTCTGGGTATGGAAGCCCACACTGGGTTGCTCGTGGTGGGCGCCACTGCTTCCATCGGCGGCATTTTGATCGCCGCCTATTTGCATCTTCTTTCCCGCGCGTCAGCCGATGCCCTGCGCCGTGCGCTCATGGGCAACTGGGTGACCCGTTGGCTGCCAATCTGCATGGAACGCAAGTGGTTCGTCGATGAGATCTACCACGGCTTGTTCCGGTTACCCCTGTGGCTCGGATCTCAAGTGCTGCATTTCGGCGATAAGCACTTTCTCGATGGCTTGCTTGTGGATGGAATCGCCCGTGTTCCAATCGCAGCCGGAAAGCTGTTTCGGCCGCTCTACGGCGGGGCGTTGCAGGGCTATGCCGTGTCCATGGTGGCTGGAGTCGCATTGGTGCTTGCCTGGATGATGTGGGTCTGGCTGCGAGGATTCGAGTGATATGTCGCTGATCTGGACAAGCATCCTCATGCCGGTGATCGGCGCAGGCCTTGTGGCGGTGGCTTCGCCGAGGCTCTCCAAATGGATTTCGCTGCTTGCCACCCTCGGCTCGCTCGCGGCACTCACGCTGTTTGCATTCGAATTCCCCGCATGGAACAACGGTCAGCATTTCCCGTTGGAAGCTGGACCAGCCTGGCTCGATGCCGCGGGCATCCGCCTTTCCGTTGGCTTTGATACGGTGTCGCTTCTGCTCGCGCTGCTCACGGCGTTCTTGATGCCGCTGTGCATCATCGGTTCGTATACCGCCATCACCGAGCGCGTCAAGGAGTACTACGGATGGTTCCTGTTGCTTGGTGCTTCCATCATCCTGGCCTTCGCGGCTCGGGATGCGATTCTGTTCTACGTGGGCTACGAGTTCACGCTGGTGCCCATGACCATCCTGATTGCGGTGTACGGCGGCACGGAGCGGCGTGTCGCGGCGATCAAGATGTTCCTCTACACATTCCTTGGTTCGATGTTCATGCTCGCAGCGATCATCTATGTCGCGTGGGAGCACCGCCTATCGAGTGGCGCGTGGACGTTTGACATCGACGCACTGACGGCGACCGCGGTGCGCCTGCCGGCGAGCACACAATATTGGCTCTTTGCATCGTTGATGATTGGCTTCGCTGTGAAGGTGCCTCTCTTCCCCCTTCACACCTGGCTGCCGCTCGCGCACGATCAGGCGCCGACGGCCGGCTCCGTCATTCTTGCGTCCGCGATGCTGAAGCTTGGGACCTATGGCAACTACCGCTTTGCGCTGCCCATGGCTCCCGCTGGCGGCACGGAATGGATGGTGGTCGTGGCAGTCCTTTCCATCATTGCAATCATCTATGCATCGCTCATCTGCTGGGTTCAGACCGATGCCAAGAAACTCATTGCGTACTCCTCCGTGGCACATCTCGGGCTGTGCATGCTTGGGTTGTTCGCACTCAACCCCCTTGGAGCCGAGGGCGCTGTTTTCTACATGGTGAACCATGGACTTTCGACGGGCGCGCTGTTCCTCTGCATCGGTATGTTCTATGAGCGCTACCACACGAAGGACACGGATGTGCTTGGCGGTCTCGCGAAGAAGATGCCCGTCTGGGCGTGTTTCATGGTGCTCTTCACCTTGGCAAGCATTGGTCTGCCTGGTCTGAACGGTTTCATCGGTGAGTTCCTTTGCCTGGGCGGCACATTCATCGCCGAGCATGATGGGCAGAGTGGATACCCGGGCGTCCTTGGACCGCGGTTTGCGGTCATCGCCGGGCTCGGTCTGATCTTCGCGGCGATGTATTTGCTGATCCTGCTGGGCAAGATCGTGTGGGGACCGCTGCGCGAACCGCATCACGATTCGGCGCATGACCATGCGGCGGTGCACACGTCCCTGCCGACCGATCTGAACGCACGCGAGATTCTGGTGCTCACGCCGCTGGCGGTCGCGTGCATCTGGCTGGGCGTTCAGCCGCAACCGATGCTGAAGGCGATTGAGCCCTGCGCGACACGCATGCTTGCCCAGTACCCCGACGAGGTTCGTCGACTGAAGGGGCGCGAGGCCCAGATGGCATCCGATGCTGCGGACGAGACGAATCTTGTGCAACTGCCGCAGCAGGGAGAAGTGCACTGATGGATGCCATTGGACCGCGGTTGATGCTGCTGACCCCAGAGATTCTGCTCTTCGGTGCAGCCGTCGTCGCAGCAGTCTTGGGGCTGTCACGACGCCATTCCATTCGAGCGTTTCTGCCCATCTTCACCTGTCTTGCGCTGGTGGCATCGCTGGCGTTGATGCCCATCACGTGGACGGAGACGCGCGCCAATGAAGCGCAACTCATGCTGCCGATGCTCGGTGCATTCATGAAACCGCTGCTCGCGGCGATCGGGATCCTGCTTGTTTTGGTCTCCGCAGGGTCGGTTGATCGCGGATTTGAAGCGGCAGTGGCGCGTGGCCGCACCACCTTCGATCCCCAGCGCGTGGTCGCCGGCGAGTTTTATGCGTTCTTCCTGTTCAGTCTCATTGGCGCGATGCTTCTGTGCAGCGCGACGGATCTCATTTGGATCTTCCTCGCGGTGGAACTCGTCTCACTGCCCACCTACATCATGGTGGCTGTCGGCGGTTCATCGCGTCGGAGCGGCGAAGCGGCCATCAAGTATTTCTTCCTTGGGGCGCTCAGCACCGCAGTGTTTCTCTATGGCTTCGCCATGATCTATGGATCCACCGGATCTTTGGAACTCCAAGGGATTCGAACCGCTCTCGCGGCACAAGCGGCGGGCAGCGGCATCGATGCGATGGCGCTTGCTGGCCTGATCCTTGCCGTGCTGGGATTCTGCTTCAAGATCACCGCAGTGCCGATGCACTTCTATGCGCCGGATGTGTACGAAGGCGCGCCGACGCATGTCACTGCATTCCTCGCGTTCGTACCGAAGGTCGCCGGCTTTGTGGTGCTCATTGTGCTGCTTGCATGCGTCGGGTGGACAGGGCATTCCCTTGTGGATGGTGATGGTGTTCGAGTGCCCTATGCGGGACTTCCGACGCCGCTGACGGCGGTGCTCTGGATGGTCGCAGTGTTGACCATGACGCTCGGAAACATTGGTGCGCTTCTCCAGCGCTCCGTCAAGCGGCTGCTGGCCTACAGCTCGATCGCGCACTCCGGCTACCTCGTGATTGGCCTCCTGTCCGGCGGTGCCGCCGGTATCGAGGCGATCAGCTTTTACTTGCTTGCCTATGGCGTCATGACCACGGCGTCGTTCGCCGCCATTGTTGCTCTCGAACGCCGCGGCGAGGAAATCAACGAGATCAATGATCTTGCGGGACTTCGCCACAGGCAACCGGTGATGGCTTGGATGCTTGCAATCTCGGGAGCATCCCTCGTCGGAATGCCCCCCTTCCTCGGCTTTTTCGGCAAGGTCTATCTGTTTGTTGCCGCCTTTGAAGCCGATCAGTTCGCGCTCGTCGTGATCGCCGTCCTCAACAGTGCAGTGAGTGCGCTCTACTACTTGCGGCTTGCAACCGTTCCACTGGTGGCACCGCCTTCTGCGCGTTCAGAGGAAGTCCAACTTGTTCCAAGCCGCTGGCCTTGGGTGGCCGCGGTTGTCTGTGGCATCGGCACCGTGATCTTGCCTGGATTCCTGAACACGCTGGTGCGTTCGGCAGAAGTCACAACTGCGCCTGCCGCGAACACGACTGTGGAATCGCCTGCCGCCGACACATCGGCCGCTTCGCTATCATCAGCGGCTTCGGAGCGACCATAGCTCAATTGGATAGAGCACGAGCCTACGAAGCTCGGGGTTGCAGGTTCGAGTCCTGCTGGTCGCGTTTCCCCCACGCGCATCGGAGGCAGTACGGTGCCAACAAATGCCGAGATCGCAGCCACACTGACGGCGATTGCTGATCTTCTCGACATCACGGGCGCCAACGCCTTCAAAGTGAACGCTTATCGAAAGGCTTCGCGCGCCGCGGAGGCTGAAACACAGGATCTGGAGGCTCTGGCGGTTGCCGATCCGTCCGTACTGCGAAAGATTGAGGGCATCGGCGAGAGTATCGCAGCGAAGATTGTTGAACTCATCACCACTCACCGAATCGCAGAACTGGAGCGCCTCCGAAGCGAAATTCCCGCCGGGTTGATTGAACTTCTCACGCTGCAAGGCGTTGGCCCAAAGACCGTTCATCTCTTCTGGACGAAGGCAGGTGTGACCGATCTGGCGTCGCTCAAACAGGCCATCGACTCTGGCGCACTGGCGAATGTCGAGCGAATGGGTGCAAAAACCATCGAAAACCTCCGTGCATCGATTGCGGCGCGCGATGCGGCCGGAGCGCAGCCAACGCGGTTTCGTCTGGGGCAGGCGGTCCCCATTGCCGAATCGATGCTTGCGGTGCTTCGGACAACTCGCGGGGTCCGGCAAGCTGCATTCGCCGGCAGTGCTCGCCGTGGGCGTGAGACCGTCGGTGATCTCGATCTTCTCGTCAGTTGCGATGATCATGCTGCGGTACGACAGGCGTTCCTGTCCATGCCCGGCATCGACCGTGTGCTTGCCAATGGCGATACGCGTTGTGCTGCACAGTTGGTGGGTGGCATGCAGGTGGATCTGCGGATCGTCGATGACAGTGTGTTTGGTGCTGCCCTGCTCTACTTCACAGGGAGCAAGGATCACAATGTGTTCCTGCGCGAGCGCGCCATCAATGCCCAGATGCGCTTGAATGAGTACGGACTGCACCAGGTGCCTTCGGATTCTGACGGACCAGTCGGTGCGCTGGTCGCGGCGCACTCGGAGGAGTCGATCTACGCGGCGCTCGGGCTTCCCTGGGTGCCGCCCGAACGACGAGAGCTCCACGGCGTTGATTTGGAACAGCCGCCCATGGATCTTGTGGAACACCATCAGGTGCGTGCCGAACTCCATGCGCATACGACTGCAAGTGATGGCTCACTCACCATCCATGAACTCGCATCACTCGCCGTGTCACGCGGCTTTCACTCGCTGGCGATTACCGATCACAGCAAGGCGAGTGCACAAGCAAATGGCCTGAGCGTTGAACGGTTGCTGCGACACATCGACGCCATTCGAGCCGCGCAAGCAGACTTCCCCACCCTTCGCCTTCTCGCAGGCAGTGAGGTGGACATTCTGGCGGATGGCCGACTGGACTATGACGATGAGACGCTCGCACTCCTCGACGTGGTGGTGGCAAGTCCCCATGCCTCCCTTCGACAAGAACCGAGCGCTGCCACAAAGCGACTGCTGCGTGCGATCACGCATCCACTGGTCCACATCATTGGTCACCCGACTGGCCGGATCCTGCTTGGGCGTGATGGACTCGCGCCTGACATGCATGAACTGACCGCAGCTGCTGCCGAATCGGGCACGGCGCTGGAGGTCAACTGCCACTGGAGTCGTTTGGATCTTCGAGATACCCATGTGAAGATGGCAGTCGCAGCAGGCGCGTTGGTGGCGATCGACTGCGACATTCATGGCGCAGAGGATGTCGACAACCTTCGGTACGGCGTTGCAACTGCGCGTCGCGGGGGTTTGACTCGGAAGTCCTGCGTGAACACCTGGGAACAGAGTGCACTGCTCGCTTGGCTGAAGAACAAGAAGAGTGCGTGTGCCCTGCGTTCATCGCGCTAGGATTGCTCCGCCATGTTCCAAACATTGACGGACCGTCTGTCGGGTGCGCTGCGAACGCTTTCCGGTCGCGGCAAGATCTCCGAAGCAAACGTCAGAGACGCCATGCAGTCCGTCGAGACTGCGCTGCTCGAGGCGGATGTGCATCAGGATGTGGCCCGTGCATTTTGCACCGAAGTCTTGGCCGACGCTCTCGGGACACAGGTTCTGTCGAGCCTGAAGCCGGATGAGCAGATGGTCGGCATTGTCCACCGCAGGCTCATCGCGCTCATGGGCGAGAAGGCCACAGACCTCTCGTTCGTTGAGCCCGGACCCACAGTCATTCTCCTCTGCGGTCTCCAAGGTGCAGGTAAAACGACCACCTGCGGAAAACTTGCCGCATGGATTGGCAAGCGCGGGCGGAGTGTTCTTGTCGCGGCATGCGATCTTCAGCGCCCCGCTGCCGTGGACCAACTTCGCATCGGAATCGAGGGCGCTGCAGCCGCCGTGCCGGGTACTCGTATCGCGTTTCACGGCGAGCTGGATGCGTGTGGGGATGAACGTGGCAAAGCACCAGGGAATCCAGTAGCCGTCGCGCAGCGAGCCGTCCAACGCGGACGGAGTGAACGCTTTGATGTGGTGCTGATCGACACCGCGGGTCGTCTGCATGTCGATGATCGTTTGATGCGCGAACTGGAGGCGGTCGACCGTGCCGTCGAGGCACATGAGCGTCTGCTCGTGGTCGATGCCATGACCGGGCAGGACGCGGTCAATAGTGCAAAGGCGTTCCACCAACGGTTGCAGGTCGACGGTGTGATCCTCACCAAACTCGATTCGGATACGCGTGGTGGTGCTGCACTCACGGTCCGCAGGGTCACGGGCGCCCCAATCAAGTTTGTGGGAGTGAGTGAACGCTGGGATGGCTTGGATGTCTTCGACCCTCAGCGCATGGCCGGACGGATTCTTGGCATGGGCGACGTGGTCGCACTTGTCGAGCGTGCACAGGAGCAGGTCGACGAGCGTGAGGCAGCTGCGGCGGCGGAGAAGATGGCGAAGGGCCAATTGTCGATGGATGATTTCCTTTCGATGATGCGATCGATTCGCCGTATGGGTCCGCTGAAGCAGGTCATGGGGCTGCTTCCCGGCGTCGGCTCCATGTTGAAGGATGTCGATATCGATGAAGGGCAGTTCAATCGCATGGAGGGGATGATCCTCTCCATGACTCGCGCCGAGCGGGCGCAACCGGGATCAATCGACCGCAGTCGAGCACGGCGGATTGCCACAGGGA
This sequence comes from Planctomycetota bacterium, assembly GCA_016872915.1. GTDB lineage: Bacteria > Planctomycetota > Phycisphaerae > Phycisphaerales > SM1A02 > F1-60-MAGs104. Next base: position 29,713 of record VGYQ01000001.1, read on the forward strand.
GCGGCACGCAGGCGCAGGACGTGTCCAAGCTGACGCGACAATTTGAGATGATGCAGAAGGTGATGAAACAGATGAGTGGTGGCGGTTTGCTCGGTCGGCTCGGTGCGATGCGTGAGATGACGGGCGCCGGCGGCATGGGGATGCCCAGTGGCAGCATGCCGCGTGGATTTGGCGGAGCCCCCAAGTCAAAGTTCAAGCAGCGCCCCAAGCGCTGAGGCCGCAACACCGATCATCCGCGGTCGAGGGGCAAGAAGTCGGAGGACTTCCCGTCCGTCCATCGCTTGAGTGACGGCATCACGGTCTCGCGAATCAGAATCTTTGCGCATGCAGCCGTCGGTATTGCGAGCAACATGCCGTACAGACCGGCAACACTTGCACCTGCAAGCACCGCCACAAAGATTGAAACCGGCCCGAGATTGGTGGCCTTTCCTGAAAAGATCGGCGTGAGGATGTACCCCTCGATCGACTGCACGATCACAAAGATCAGCGGTGGACCGCCGAAGATCCAATACCACGCGAGTCGCTGTGACTCCTCGGCAATCTGGAGCTGTTGTGCAGCCAGAAGACCGATGGTCGGCACGAGCACCACGATCCCGAGATAGGGTGCTATCGACAGGACGCCTGCCAGCATGCCAAGCGTGAGCGCGTAGGGAACGCCAATGATCCACCAGCCAATGGCGAACATGACACCCATCCCAAGCGCAATGAGGATTCGGCCACGCACGAAGCCCGCAACTGCCGCGTCCATTTCTGCTGCCAATCCAAAGACCCGGGCACGCTGTGCGCTCGGCACCAGACTGCCAAGAAACTCGACTGCGGCTGGAAAGGACACGCTGAAGAACCAGAAGTAAAACGGAATCAGCACGGCTGCGAACAGAAGCCCGGACAGCCCCACAATCTTGTCAAGCGTGTTGTACGTCGTTGGGCTCATCAGTGCCTTCGACAGCGTTTCGGTGAAGCCATCGCTTGAGGGCTCCGGAGGCACAGCGACTGAAATCGGATCGGCCGTCGGAACTGCAGTGTCGATGGGAGGCGCTGTCGCTCCGGTGGCGCGTGGAGCCTTTTCCAGCGAAATCCATGTACGCGCTCGCTTCAACTCGGCGCGATACTCAGCGGGTAGCACGGCCTCAGCCTTGTCAATCCATGCATCGAACTGCCCACCCTTCAACTTGTTAACGACATCTTCCGCTTGTCGAACCACCGTTGGGACAACGAGCAGCAACGCGGCTGCGAGCGCGATTCCGCAGACAGCGAGGAGCGATGTGACTGCAACGCTTCGAGACATCCGAAGGACACGGCACATCCACCGCACGAGTGGTTCCACGAGATAGGCCAGCAGGAAGGCCAGAAGCAGCGGGACGGTTACGAAGCGCAGGGCATAGCCCGACCAGACAACACCGACGATGATGGCAATGACGAGGACGTCACGGAAGGCTTGGACCTGCCAAATATGGAGCCTCGACAGACTCGTATTTGGGCCCTGCTGCGCCGACGTCGGGCGCTGATCGCTCCCGTCCGATGGGGTCATCAGTTGGTGGTCCCACCCACAAACTGTCGAAGGCGATCATCGCCGAACACTTCCGCGAAGTCATACACGCTGCGGAAATCATCGATCGAGTCATCGGGCGACTTGCGCAGGTAGCCCAGCTCAATCAATGCGTACACGATGCGGCCAAAGTCATCGGTGCGCTCAATGTTCCACCGGCGCAGCACAAGCGGCGCCATCAGGCCGTACTGCTCAATGGCAAACTCTGCCAATCGAAAGCAAAGGTGCTGACCGCTCATATGCCTCTCGGGGCGATCCAGTTCCTGCAGTGCATGGGCCTCCATCCGCCCACTGCGGTCGGCATCGGACCGGGAGGCATGGCCGAAGCCCGCCTGAACAAAGCGAAGGGCGTCAATGGGATACGGACCTGCCGCTGCCTTGATAGCGGCAGCATCGGGCTCCAGGCTCTGGGGAGTTGCCATACCTCATTCTATCGGGGTTCTGCCGAAAACCTTGCAAATTTCATCCACAATGCCGATCATGAGCCCCAAAGAGCCACAGGACGACCGATATTCCTCTATACTGGTGACCACACGGAGGTCAATTTATGAACGCAATGGACGCGTCGACTCAACACTCTCGCCCCTCAACCCGGTTCGCATGCGTGGCGCCAGCACTGGCGTCATTGCTGGCACTCGTCACTTTCGCTGCGTGTGTGCCGCAGGAGAAGTACAACGATCTCGAACTGGCGTATCGCTCGCAGCAGCAGCAACTGCTTCGGACGCAAGGCGATCTTGATACGTGCCGCGCAAATGAGTCGCGGCTTCGTTCGCAGCTTGCTCAGGCCGCTGGTGACCTTGCATCGCTCGACGCGCTTCGCAAGGGGCAGAACGTGGATGTCGACAAGTTGTTGGCCGATTACGAGGACCTTCTGAAGAAGGTCGGCAACATGAGTGGTGGTCCGCTGCCTGATGAGTTGAACAAGGCGCTTCTTGCATTGGCGGCCCTGTATCCCGATCTCCTGCAATTCGATGAGCGTCGGGGCATGATCCGATTCGCGGCTGACTTCACTTTTGATCCAGGTTCGGTTGGACTGAAGCCGAGTGCGATCGCAGCGCTGAAAGCGCTTGCACCGATTCTCAACTCGAGTGAGGCTGCTCCATTCGAAGTCGTTGTCGTCGGTCACACCGACAACGTTCCCATCCGGAAGTCTGCGGCGCAGCACCCGACCAACATGCACCTCTCTGCGCACCGTGCTATCGCAGTGCGTGATGCGCTCAATCGGGATGGTGTCGAAGCCAATCGATTCCTCATTGCCGGCTATGGGGAGTACCGTCCCGTTGTCGCCAATGGGCCAAATGGTGCGGCTCAAAACCGACGGGTCGACGTGTATCTCATGCCCTACTTTGTCCCGACCACAATGGCCGTGGAGCCTGCACCTGCTGCACCCGCAGCATCCGTCCCTGCGGTTGCGCCGAAGGCCGTCGACGACGAACCGACGAAGTAACGGCTTGGGCTTTCGCGCCGGTTTCCACCGGTATCCCGCCGGGAGCCCCATTGGCAGTTCCATTCCGGGAGGTGAGCAAATGCGCCTGCCTCGATCAAAAGAGGCAGGGCATGCTTTGAATTTTGCAAAAAAGAAATGGCATGAGGCCATTTCATGGGTTAGATTGACCCCGGAAGGTGTGCTCGAGGCACTCTTCGCTGACTTGTTTTTGCCCATCAACACCGACATCGGTACGGAGAAAGACCATCATGACACCCCGAATGACTCGGACGTTCATCTCTTGTGCAGTCACTGCATCCTGTGTGCTGGGCTCGGATGCCCTTGCGCAGGTTGTTTTGAGCGAAATCCGTGTGGCCCAACCTGGGCTCGACCTCAGCGAGTATGCCGAAATTAGCGGACCGGCCGGAACTTCGCTCAACGGGCTCCATTTGCTTGTGATCGGTGATGACGACTCCGCGACGCCCCCCTCGCAGAACGGTCGGATTGAGTCAGTCGTTGCGTTGCAAGGATCGATTGGCGCGTCGGGGGTGTACTTGGTGGCGGAGTCCACGTATCAGTTCGGCACACCTGATCAGGTGGCGGTCCTCAACTTTGAGGACCCGGACAATGTCACCTTCCTGCTTGTGTCCGGCTTCACTGGGTTCGATGGGCAGTTGCTGGATACGAACTTTGACGGCAACTTCGATTTGACCCCCTGGGATCAGCTGGTTTATTCAGTGGCACTCGTCTCCACGCAGCAACCAGATGGCACCACCAATGATTTTGTCTATTCACCGACACGTGTCGGTGGTGGTGGTGCTACGGCACCGGCGCACATCTGGCGCTGTTCCGATACGAATGCGTGGAATGTCGGCGTGAGCGATCCGACCGACGCAGCAGACACTTCAGGCGAAGCGAATCCAACCTGTGGAGGCGGCGGTGGTGGCGGGACGCTTGCGTTCAACGAGATCCGCACCAAGATGCCTGGCGCCGATGTGAACGAGTTTGTTGAATTCATCGGCACGCCGGGCAGTTCACTGACAGACTTCACCTACATTGTGTTGGGCGACCGTGCCGCAACTACGACATCGCCTGCGGATTACAAGGGAACCGTGGAGATGGCACTTCCGTTACCTGGCGTTCCGGTGCCGCCTGATGGCTATTTCGTCGTTGCTGAACCCACCACCACATTCACGGAGGTTGACTTCGTCACTCCTGCGGATGGGCTGAACTTCGAGGACAGTTCCACGCGCCGAACGCACCTTGTGGTACGCGGTTGGACCGGAACCGTTGGTGCGGATCTCGATATGAACGACGACTGCACGATCGATACGCCGCCTTGGACCGAGGTCATTTGCAGTGTGGTCATGTTGGGCTTCTACGACAGCGATTGCAGTTATGCGACCGATCTCATTCCGGCGGATGTGACCTCGACAGGGACCTACAGCGCGGCGCACGCATACCGATGTGTCCCGACGGGTGAATGGAGGGTTGGCGCATTCGACAACACTGCTGGCGGCGATACGCCTGGCGCACCGAACCGATCCTGCGCCGCGGGAGCAGTGCCGGAGTGCGGTGAAGCGGGAACAGGGCTCTGCTCCGTCCCTCACGCGAACCCCTACTGCGAGGATGTCAACTGCTGCACCGCAGTGTGCGCGTTCGATCCAAACTGCTGCACGACGGGCTGGGACGCTAACTGCGTCAATCAAGCAGAAGCACGTTGTGCCGCGTCGACCAGTTCATGTGAGTTTGTGGATGCACGACTCAACGAGATACGGATCGACATGCCCGGAACCGACACGCTTGAGTTTGTCGAGGTGGCTGGAACCCCTGGACTTTCCTTGACTGATATGACGCTCGTCATCGTCGGTGATGGCACCACTGCGCAGCAGAGCGGCGTCATTGAGCGCGTGCGCTCCTTGGATGGTTTTGCGATCCCCTCCGATGGAACGGCGCTGATCGGAAATCCGGCCACGAACCCCGATATCGGAAATGGCGCTGGCACTGGTGGCGCCAATCTGAACACCGACTGGATTGAAAACAACGACAACATCACGATCCTGCTGGTCCGTGGCTTCAACGGCACCATCAACAGTGATCTCGACTCAGACGATGATGGATTCTTCGATTACAATCCGTGGGTCGAGGTCATTGATTCCATCGCCTTGATCAAGTCCCCGGTCACGCCGCCCAGTGGCACCGAGTATGCCTACGGCCCCAACCGAATCGGGCCAGATGGTGCCTTTGTGCCCGGCCATATCTGGCGCTGTCAGGACACGGGCTGTTGGAACATCGGTCTCTTTGATGTCACACAGAATCAGGCTGCAGGCAACGAGACGCCAGGCGCAAACGGACAAGACTGCGAGAAGTCATCCTGCACCGGGGACCTGGACTCGAGCGGCACAGTGGATGCAACAGATCTGACGATCATGCTCGCCAACTGGGGCAATTCGGGCACGGGTGACATCAACGGCGACGGCACGGTCGGTGGATCTGATCTCACGATCCTGCTCGCATCTTGGGGTCCGTGCCCTCCCTGATCGTCTGAGCATTTGCGGAGTATTGCCGGCAAAGAACCTGCTACCGTTCACGCGGTGCAGCCTGTGTACCAAGAGATTTCACGCCTCGGCTGGTTCGTCCGTGAGTCGACGAGCGAGTTTGGTCGTTTCATGCTGTTTACGGCTGATGTGATGGCGCGCTTTGTCGCGGCGCCAAAGCGCTGTTTGCGTTGGTCGCTGCTGGGTCCGCAGTTCTATGCAGTGGGTGTGGCGAGCATTCCAGTCGTCGCGATTACTGGGGCGTTCATCGGCATGATTCTGGCGCTGGAGGGTTTCGCGCAGTTTGCTGCCCTCGGGCAGGAGTCGAGACTCGGCAGCGTCATCAACATTTCGGTGACGAAACAGATCGGTCCCGTACTTGCCGCCGTCATGGTCGCAGGACGAGTAGGCGGTGCACTTGCCGCAGAACTTGGCACGATGGCGGTGACAGAGCAGTTGGATGCCATGCGTGCGATGGACGCAGATCCGCTTCGGATTCTGGTCGCCCCTCGGGTCATTGCCTGCATCATCATGACTCCGCTGCTGACCATTTACTCCGATCTGCTGGGTGCGTGGGGTGCATGGTTCGTGACCGTCGGCGTTTACGGTGTGCCGAGTACGGACTATTGGTACTTCACGGCACAGGTGCTGGAGTGGTGGGATCCTGTCTCGGGCCTGTTGAAGTCGATCGCCTTCGGAGCAGCAATCGGATTCATCTCCTGTTACAAGGGATTCAGTTGCTCGGCCGGCGCACAAGGGGTCGGGCGCGCGGCAACAACAAGCTTCGTGGCAAGCTTCATCGCCATCATCATCATCAACCTCGTGCTCGCCAAGTTCTTCGGAACGCTCTATCTGATCGTCACGGGGTATCGAACGGTATTCATTTCATGATGCAGTGTGCGGCACGATCTGTTGCCGCTTGTGCCGGGCTCTCACTGTCGGTGTTGCTGCTGTGGCCCCCCTGCTCTGCTCCTTCGCAAGTGGCTGATGGCCAGACTGAACTGCCGCTCGCGCAGACGGAGCCAGCCTCGCCACCCGATGGTCGGCCCCCGCTTGGGCCTCTGCGGCGCACCACTTCGCGTCTGTGGGGTGTGCAATTGACCGTGTCTCTGCCTCCGATTGTGGTCCCACCCAATGTGTCGGAGGCGCTTCTGATTCCCGTCACTCTGCTTGATACGTGGTCGATCGCTGATGTGCGTTCATTTGCTGCTCGAATGAGCATCAACCAGAAACCGGTTGCGCCCGCTCTCACGTCACTCACCATTCTGCAGCGACCCGGGCGTGAGTCGCAGGTCGAGGTGCCGATTCCAGACATCAACCGCACGCCGCTCGGACTACCCGGCGGACCAGATCCCGGCATGCAGGTGATGCTTGATCTTGAATGGACCGTGGAGTGCTTTTCTGTAGCCCTCGATGAGGCGGCGGCGATGCGGATTGGCTGGCCAAAGTCCTGGCCCGATGAATTGGTACGGTGGCGCGGGGCAACTCCTGGTATCGATCCCACAGATCCCGTGCTTCGGCCGCTGCAGGATGCTGTCCGCACTGTCTGTGGAGGCGATGCACCCCCGCTTGCCGTGGCGAAGGCATGTGTCCGTGCGGGAAGCCAGTCGCTCCGAAATCCGAACTTTCGTCAGGGGAGCCCCATGGGTGTGTTCACCCGTGGCGTGGAGATTCGCGGTGCGACCGCCGCACTGCATGCTCAGCAGGGTACGCCCGCCGACCTCACATGCATTTGCGTTGCGCTGCTGCGATCCGTCGGTCTTCCGGCGCGTGCAGTGATTGGTCTTGCCAACGAGAGTGATGGCCCGATGCAGAGCGCCTCGGACAAGGAACTGACTGTGTGGGGTGAAGTCTGGTTGCCAGAGTGTGGGTGGGTTCCCTTTGATCCCGATCGAGTCCGCGGTGGTGTGGGCGTTCAGGCACCGCTCGTGCAGCGCTGGGGTGGCTTCGGCACCGAAGCGGACTGGGAGCAGTGGATTCCGATCACCCACGAAATCAGCATCTTTCGTCCCACCCCACCGGGTTCGGCCAATCTGGCGACCGTGGCTGCGTTATGCAGGCTGAAGACGAAGATATCGAGTGGCGTTGCCGGTCCGACCGACATCCTGTTGCAGACACGCGTGACGAATCGCGGACGACCGCAGCGCTGACTTGGCAAGATGTCTTCGTGGATGTGGTCATCGCCAACGGAGCGCCGCCGGCTGCAATTCGGATGCAATGATGTGAATGACCTCGCCACGGCGCTGCAGTGCGCCATGTACGACAAGTGCGTGTGCCATGCGACCGATCACTCGGTGGCGTTCCCAGACGGCTGGACGCACGATCACATTCACCGATCCACTCTCGTCTTCGAGCGTCAGGAAGACGATTCCCTTTGCGGTTGATGGACGCTGCCGCATGGTGACGAGGCCGGCGACAGCCATGCGCGTTCCATCCGACAGCACACTGCTTTCCAGTACTGCGCCGCAGGGAGTGACGCCACGTCGCTCAAGTGTGGAGCGAATGAACGCCATTGGATGCGACTTCAGTGATAGCCCGCTTTGCCTGTAATCGGCGGCCACCTCGGCTGCTTGCGTCAAGGCGGGCAGATCGTCACTCGGGCGATTCACGAACAACTCGCCAGCCGACAGCACGTCCGATTCACAGCCGTTTGAATCGGTTTGGATCCGCGGCGCATCGAGCGCGGCAAGACTGAATAGCGAGGGCGGCATGCGGCTCAGTTCCTGCACCTGCCAGAGCGCAGCCTGTCGCCGAAGCCCCATCCCCTGCAGTGCATCTGCACGGGCGAGCAGTTGCAGTACCTGCGCCGACACCCCGCTCGCACGCTGCAGTGCTTCCACACTTGTGCATGCGGCTGTTGCTCGACGTGCCGCAAGGATCGCCTGCGCATCCGTTGCTGCGAGTCCTCGAACCATGCGAAGTCCCAGCCGCAGTGCAGGTCCACCGACACCCCACGACTGCGCGGGCAGCCCGACTGTCGAGCGCACCATGCCCCCTTCCAGCGTGCAATCCCACTCGCTTGCCAAGACATCGATGGGGCGTACGTCGACACCATGCCGCCGAGCATCCTGCACGATCTGCGCTGGCGCATAGAAGCCCATGGGCTGGCTATTCAGCAGCGCAGCCGTGAACGCGGCGATGTGATGACGCCGCAGCCACGCCGACGCGTACACAAGATGTGCAAAGCTCGCCGAATGACTTTCGGGGAATCCATAGCCTGCGAAGCCCTGAATCTGCGTGAACACTTGCGCCGCAAAGGTGCGCGAGTAGCCGCGCGCGAGCATGCCGCCTTCAAGACGCTGCCGGAACTGCGCTAGCAGAGGACCGCTGCGCTTCCATGCGGCAATCGAACGCCGCAACTCATCCGCCTCGCCTGGCGTGAACCCAGCGGCGACGATGGCGAGTGCCATCGCTTGTTCTTGAAAGAGCGGAACACCGAGCGTTCGTTCCAAGATCCTGCGGACTGCATCGTTGGGGTACTCCATACGCTCAAGACCAGCGCGGCGACGCAGATAGGGATGCACCATGTCGCCTTGGATGGGACCCGGTCGTACGAGTGCGACCTCAATGACGAGGTCGTAGTACGTGCGGGGCCGTAGGCGCGGAAGCATCGCCATCTGTGCGCGGCTTTCCACCTGAAACACGCCAACCGTGTCCGCACTGCACAGCATGTCGTGTGTGGAGGGATCGTCGGGTGGAATCTCATGCAGTGCCAGTTCGCGAACGGTCGCGTCGCCGCATGCACCGACGACTGGGCGCCCAACCAGTGCGAGCGCCTTTCGAATGCAGGTGAGCATCCCCAACCCCAGTACATCCACTTTCATCATGCCGAGCGCATCGATGTCATCCTTGTCCCACTCGATCATCGAGCGCGCGGCCATCGATGCATTTCGGATCGGCACCGAGTCGCACAAGAGATCATCGGTGATCACGAATCCACCGGGGTGCTGCATCAAATGACGTGGAAATCCTTCAAGCTCCGCACTCAATTTCAGCAGCAGCTGCATCGATGGCGCCTGTGGATCAAAGCCGATGGCACGAACATCGTCATCCGCGCTGTGATGCGAGAGCCCGCGACAGAGCCGTGTGATGGCATCTGCAGAGAATCCCAGTGCTTTGGCAGTCTCACGCAGCGCAAGCCGATGGCGATAGCAGACCACTGCCGCGCAGAGTGCGGCACGGTCTCTGCCATAGCGCGCATAGATCTCTTGGATCACCTCTTCGCGCCGTTCATGCTCGAAGTCGATATCGATATCGGGCGGTTCGCGCCGCTCGCGACTGATGAACCGTTCGAACAGCAGCCGAATGCGTGCAGGATCAACGGCCGTCACGCCAAGGCAATAGCACACGACGCTGTTCGCCGCGGCACCTCGTCCCTGACAGAGAATGCCGCGTTGTCGCGCATCGTGCACGATGTCATGAACAGTGAGGAAGTACGGTGCATACTGCAGTTCGTCGATCAGTTCGAGCTCTCGCAACAGCTGTGCGTGCACCTCGGGAGGTACGCCCTGCGGATACCGCTCACGAGCACCGCGCTCCGCCAATCGACGTAGACGAGCCGATGACGGTTCACCACCGCTGCACTCGCGCGGATAGGCATAGCGGAGTTCCGCAAGACTGAATCCACGGCAGCGTTCCGCAATGTTCCGCGCATGTGCGAGTGTGCCGGGCAGATCGCGCCAGCGTTCATGCAGGACTGCGGGTGAACGCAGGTGCCGCTCGGCATTCGGCAGCGATTCGAGCCCAACTGCCGTCACCGTCGTCCCGAGGCGGATGGCAGTCAGCACCTCATGGAGCGGACGCCGCTGCGGTACATGGAAACGCACACCTTGCGTTGCAGCAGCCGGAATACCACACGCCTGCGCCAATGCCATGCACAGGCGCAGTCGAGTGTGCTCCTCTGCCTCGCCGGCGCGCACGACGGCCAGCGAAACGCGACCCTGCATACGGGATGCGATTCCACGCACCGTTTCCAATGTGGACTGCGACAGCAGCGTGAGATCGCGCGGTGGGAGAATGAGGAGTTCGAGTCCTGCCGCATGTTCAAGAAACGTGTGGAGCGAAAGATGCCAGTCGGTGCGATGTCGGACACCATCGGTATCCCCACGCTCATGGCGCCGGCCGGCCGTGATGGCGCGGCAGAGCCCGGCATAGGACGCACGGTCCGTAGCAAATGCAGCGATTTCGATCGTGTGTGCCTCGGCGGCGCGACCTTCACAGCGTTGTACAGGCGGCGCACCCGTCCAAAGATCAAGGCGCGCACCGATACAAAGCCCGATGCCGTGTGCACGTGCAGCCACATGCGCGCGCACTGCACCCGCAAGCGTGCAGCGATCGGCAATCGCGATCGATTCATAGCCGAGTTCCGCGGCACAGCTCACCAACTCCTCCGGGTGACTCGCTCCTTCCAGAAAGGAGAAGTTGCTCATCACATCCAGTTCGGCATGCGTCGCAGACATGCGTTCAACTCCACACGCCAAGCACAGACCAACCATCCCGTGTCCTGCGAAGCCAGAGCCATCGTCCGTCGGTGCACTGCGCACGCCAGAAGTCGCCACCTTCATCCGGTGCCAGCGCAGCGGTTGCAGTCCACGGTGGTGCGATCCGTTCGGGACCATGCCACGTATGCACCACATGACTGTCGCCGCGCCAGCGAACCGAACCGCCGCTGCCGAGCACCACCGCCGCGGATTCGGCGCGCGGCAGCAGCAGCGATGGTCGCCACGCCTGAACAACGCGTGCACGTAGCGCTTGCGAGGTCGCACGGGAATCGAAGCCATGTCGAAGGACGGGCAGCCAGCGCGAAGCGCGTCGCGGACGATGGTCTTCCACCAGCCCACAGCGCAGGACGGCGTCGCGACCAAGACGTGCACAGAGCGTGTCGACCCACTCGCTGATCGCCTCCTGCTGCATCAGCCGTCCCATACGAAGCACGGCGAGCCGCAATCGCTCGACACCAAGCCCTGCCTTCATCCCCTCCAACGAAGGTGCGAGCATGCCAGCCATATGACGCACATTCGCACTCGGCGCGCCAAAGACAAGACGCCGCGTCCATCGCGGTGCATCCGCACAGTCGGCGGCAAGTTCGATCTCCCGTGCACCGCGTTCCAGGGCATGCAGTTGAACACACACCGCACCGACGAGCTCCTGTGTGCTGATCTGCAGCGCATCGAGCGCGGAGACTGGACCATCGAAGATTCGTTCTGCGGCCGGAAGCGGTCGTGGCCGAACCGGTTCGATGTGCTGTCTGGCACGCCCGAATGCCTGATCGAGCCGCAGCAGCGTCTGTGCGCCGAAACGTGAGGCGAGACTCGTTCGTGTGCAGCGGAGTAAGTGGCCAATGCGGCGGATATTGACTTCATGCATCCGTTCGATGATCGTGCGGTCGATCCGCAGGCTACGCACGGGGCATTCCTCAAGCGTGCGCACGGCATTCGGTGTTCGGCGTGCGGTGGCAAGCGCGACAGCTGCCGCGGCATTGGCTGCACACGCCGTCCGTGCGGTAAATCCACGCGCATGCATCGCACGGCGTATCTGCTGTTCGAGTGCAGGCTCGGATGGATGAATCCGATCACAACCTGTGATGTCGATCAGCACCACCGGCATCCCGACGCTCGGCTCGAGCAGTGTGATAGGTGAGAAACGCTGGCACCAAACCGCACATGCACGAAGCATTGATGCATCGCGCTCCGGCACATGCGGCAGTTCCACGCGCGCTCCGCTACAGATGGCGCGTGCCTGCACCAGTGACATGCCGCGCAGCACGCCCATCGCCGCCGCACTCCTGCAGCAATCATGCACCACATGTGCACCATGCGATGCAGCAATCACCAGCACTGCCGTCTCATTGCCGATAGCGACGCCCTGGCGGCGCGCAGTGCGCCGCGCACATTCCGCCGACCATCGCGGGAACGCCACAGCCAAGATTCGTTGCTGCAACGGCTGTATCGCGTTTCGCGGCGTCATGGTCGTGGCTCCGTGCCGAAGCGGGCACCCGAAGCGCCGACACGCGGCGATGCGCCGCTCCATGACCATGTCGCTTCGATTCGGTGCGTGCACTGTCCAACCGCATGTGCCAATGCCCCGCGCGCACGAAGCAGTTCCGCAGTCCAGACCGGTGCCTCGCCTCGTTCATCCACGCTGTGACCGAGTACGCGTGCTGCCATCGTGCCCACAGCCGATGGCGGCGAAGGTGCAACACCCCAGCGTGTTGCCGCTGCACTTGGCGTGAGGCGTTCATGCCATGGACGCACAGCCAACGCAAGGACTGCCGGTCGACCGTCACCGCGCGCAGCCGCCAATTGCAGGCGCCGACTCGCAACCATTGAAAAACCACTCGCATCAAACACCACGGCGCAGATGCCATCACATGTGAGCGACTGTTGGACTGCCCAGAGGCGTTCATCCTTGGAATGGGATGTGCCTGGATCGATAAAGAGCGAGCGCTCGAGCAACAGGCGCGATCCATCCCTGCGAATGCATGCACGAGGAACGGGCCACGCATGTCGTCCGACCCATGCGACACGACCATCCTGCACTGCATCGAGCATCCGCCAGCAAAGCGCAATCATCGCGCCATATGGCACTGTCCACGCGGCATGTTGCGCTTCGCGCCACATCCACTCGTGCACCACGCCAAGTTCGGTGGGTATGTCAGCGGCCGCGCCGCTCTGGCAACGATTCAGCGGTACATCGCCTGCAGCACCACGGAGGGAGGGAAGCAATGCCGAAGATGACTGCACCAGAAGTGCAGCGCGCTGCCGAATCTCGTCGGGGATTCCAGCCATGTGGGACCATGCGTTTGGTCTTTGTTAGGGTAGCGGCAGTGACGGATTGGTCAAGCCAACGCCACATGCGCCCTCCCCACCCGCAGGCCCTGCGGACCCGGTGCACGCGGCCGCGTTCTTTCAGCCTTGCTTCAGCAGATCGCCCTGAATACTTGCCACACTCGGGCAGCCGGCAAGCGCCATTGCACGATCGAGTTCCTCGCGCAAAATCTCAAAGCACCTTGCCACGCCCGCGGAGCCGCCGCACGCAAGCCCCCAGAGGACAGGGCGCCCGATCTGCACAGCTGTGGCACCCAGTGCCAGAGCACGCAGCACGTCAACCCCGCGCCGAATGCCGCCGTCCACAAGGACTGGTACGCGACCCTCCACCGCACGGACGACGCCAGGCAGTGCACGCGCTGTTGCCGGGGTGCCATCCAATTGCCGTCCGCCATGGTTGCTCACAACAACCCCGCGCACACCTGCATCCATCGCCCGCCGTGCATCATCGGCTCGGCAGATGCCCTTCGCAAAGATGGGCAACTTGGTCAGCCCGCATGCCCACTCCAGATCCTTCCACGTCACCGATGGCGAGATTGTCCATCCCAGCACCTCTGCGATCCCAACACCCGCCGAGGATGTTCCCCCGCCCGTCCTGCGCAGATTGACGACATCCATACCAGGTGGAATATGGAATCCACTGGCGATCTCACGGCGGCGAAGGCCCCACACGGGCGTATCCACCGTCAGCTCGAAACCGACCACGCCTGCCGCTTCGGCACGCGCCATCAGATCACGTCCGAGCTCGCGATCCTGTCCGAGATACACCTGCATCAGCAGTGGGCACCGCGCCGCCGCTGCAATTTCCTCAATCGAAGTCGAGGCGAGCGAACTGATCACCATGGGAACGCCGGCAACTTCGCAGCCGCGTGCGGTTGCACACTCTCCATCGGCGTGAGCCAGCTTGTGCAGCGCAGTCGGCGCAGCCAAGATCGGCATGCTGCTCGGGCGTCCAAAGAGATCGCAGGCGGTCGACCGCTGCGAAACATCGACAAGGACGCGGTGCCAGATATCGATCTCCCCCCACGCACTCGTGTTCTGTCCAAGCGTGTGCTCATCCCCCGCGCCGCCCACGAAATAGGCATGTGCCATCTGGCTCAGCCGCGTGCCTGCCATCGCCTCCAGCTCATCGAGCGTTCGGAATCGGCGCAGATCATCGTCCCCGTCTTGTCCGCGCGACGACTTCGTCTGTGAGGCTCTCTCCGCCATGCTCATGCGACGAGGATAACGGTCCGTTTCGTGCACGGCCTTGCCGCATCGCGAGCGATTCACGCAGGATCAGCAAAACACCCGCAGGAATCCAGAGCAGCATCCACGGCAGCGCAGCATGCCATGGTTCCGCCGCGGGCTGCACGCGAAGGGACATGGTGCGAGGCTGCCGTGAACTGCCGTCGATTCGAAGGGTGACGATCCATTCACCTGCAAAAGGAAGCACCGTGTCGCATGTATGCACGGCACGGCCTGCATCCACAGGTGCGAAGAGTTCCTCCTGCCACGCGCCTGCTTCTCCGTCCAGCCGAAGCACTATGCGCTGCGACGCCGAAGCCGTATCCCCCGCGTACATCAGCGTCCACTCGGTGGGCCCAACGGTGGGTGGTGAAGGATTGACCCACAACACGAATCGGTTCCCCTCCCACTCCCCGCGGTCCACGATCGCACCGCCGTCGGCCCACACGTGTGGAACTCCTACGGATGCAACGACCAACATCAGAACAGTGAAGCGCGGCAGATTCACAGTGCTGTCCCCCGCATCTGCATGGGCTGCATCACGATCCAGGTTCCACATGCCCACAACGCAGTCGCCAGTATCCACCACGGGAGACATGCGCGAATGGGGCGACGTTCATTCCGATCCATCCGCTGTCGCCACGCAATCCAACCGCTGCAGAGCAGGCCACCTTGCAGCAACAGCAGTTCCAGGGGCAGCAACCAGGCGGGCGTTGGAACGCAACAGGATTGCGCCCACTGCGGTTGGCCAAACCAGTCGATGCCGAGATCGAGCATTGCGCGCTGCGCTGCAGGAATCGCAGTCTGCGCACTCGTTGCCAGATGGAACGTCCAGTGCACGCACCACATCATCGCACCAATGGGAACGAGCGCATGCGCGCCGAGATTGAGGTTGCCGATCCATCCACCACCGGCGAGCCAGCTACTTGCCGCTGCGGCAAGAAGTGCAGCAGTCACCGGAAGGATGCAGGCGCCCAGAAACGCCAGTCCACCCTCGAGAAGCGTTGGCGTTGCCAGCCCCCAATGTGCACTCAGGGAGTCGGCGACCGAGAGCCATGGGCCTGTCATGGCAGCCGCATTCGTGAACGCACCAAAGACCAGCACCAGCATCAAGAGTGAGAGGTCCAATCGGCCGTCTGTGCGACCGATCGATGAGCCCCATGCAGGCGACGCCAAAGAATCCCGGACACGAATCGGCTTCAGCGCCACATTTCCATGGGGACATGCGTCCACGCAGTCGAGACAGAAGGTGCAGTCGATGTTGCCGCGCTTGGCGGGCTGAAACAGTTCGAGTTCACAGCCGGGTACCGCCACGCGAAGCGGTACCAACCCACCCCGCGGCTCTGCGCCACGAATGCACTCCTGCGTTTCGCAGCCGCGGCAGACGCTCGCATCGCGAACCGAAACGCCAAGGGGCGAAAGCGAAGACTGCACCATCTGAAACTGTCCAATCGGGCAGATCGACTTGCAGAACACAGCACCTTTGAACAACCCATCCACAGCAAGCGCCGCCACAAAGAAGCCGAGCATCACCCAAGCGGTGCCGGCGGGCGTTGCCCACAGATCGAAGGCCTCATACACCACAAGCCACGCGATCACCAACACCACCGCCACCCACTTTCCGGCAAGTGCCCGCGGCCAACGGAGTCGCGGCTTCCAGAATCGACGCAGGAGATTGCGTGACGCAACAAGTGGACACGTCATGCACAGCACATTGCCGAACACAAGGAGGGCGAGCACGGCGATCCCTCGCCAGTGGGTCCACGGGATCGTGCCCGCAAGATTGGAGGGAGCATCCTGCGGTCCAAACCAACCATCCACCATCACCGCAAGTGCGGCCGCAAGTGCCGTCCAACGAAGCATGCTGCGCGCGCGGCGACTGCGCAGGGCAGCACCGATGAACGGCATGCGCAGCAGATCACTCTCACGGCGCCGTATCGGCACACGGCGCTGCACCACTGGAGCCGCCGGCGGATCTCCCAGCAGGGCACGCCGGACGAAGAGCACTGCCACCGGCAACATGATGAGTTGTGTGCCGGTCCACATGATGGCTCCCGCCAGTTGCTGATCGCGAAGGGCAGACCAACCGAGAACCGCAGCGGTCGGCTCATAGATGGGATAGATCACGTGGTCCGCAAAGGTCAGGATTGCCGAGAACACCGTGTTCTGAAGGTCGGCTGCCAATACGTATGCGATGAAGGCAGCGCTTGGCCACACGCGATGCGATGGCCACGGTGCAATCAGCGGATACCAGAACAGCACTGCCGCCACCATGAACGACGCATGCTCGAGACGGTGAATCCAGTCACGCTCCAGCGCAGCCTGATACAGCGCGGGCACATGCCAGACGGTGGTGACGATCAGCAGTGCAGTCCAACCGAAAATCGGATGAACGACGGTGCGCAGCACGCGCCGGCAGAGCGGACTGGCGAGAAACGGCCCCAAGGCACCCCGTCGAAGGCTCGGCGGCAGTCCCCGGAGTACCACCATTCCTCCTGAGCCGAGCACGAGCAGTGGCACGGCAACCATCATCAGCAGCCAATGCTGCAGCATGTGAAAGGACAGCAACAGGTGGCCAAGCGAATCGATCGGCGACACCAGCGCCACCAGCAGCACGCACATGCCTCCGAAAAAACACCATGGGCGCCAGATTGGAAAGCCACGTCGCCCTACCAGACCGCTCAGCCCCCGCGCATACGCCAGCGTCAGTGCGGCGAGCGGCAACAGCAACCAGAGATCAAGAGTCCAGCGCGCCGCGCCAGCGAGTGCGTTCACTGCGATCCAACCGCCACGGGCGTCACCACTTCGCCGGGCATGCGCTGCACCGGGAGCGGCAGCTGTGCGCCCGGGATCACTGCAGGCGCCTCGAACTCAGGTCTGAGCGTGGACAGGAACGACACGAGCGCAGTCATCTGCGCACTATCGAGATTGCGCCCGAATGCCGGCATGTTGCCATCCCCCTGTTGGATTTGCCGCATCAATTGGTCCGGGGTCATTCGGGTCGCGATCGCATCGAGTGCGGGGCCCCGTTCTCCACCGAGCCCATCAAGCGAATGACAGTTGCGGCACTGTGCAAACTGAAAGACATTGGCCCCCTGTACTTCAAGCGGTGTTCGACCCGCCAGGAAATGCTCGGGCGTCGGCAGCGCGGACCACGCGTTCATCACGGGCGACCATGGGCTCGTCTTGCCCTCCCAAGTCAGTGCCGCGACTGCCATGACTGCAAGCGAGGCAATGAGCACCATGCCGGGTCGCCGGCTCGGCGCGCGCTCGCCAGCATTGGCGAAGAACGGCACGGCCACCAGCGCCAGCACACCGACCAGAGGTGCAACCAGCATCACGGCGGTCTCCGATGCCGGAGGCAGCAAACTGACAGCGCCAAAGATCCAGAGGAACGGGTAGTCCGGGCGCGGATTCGTATCGATCAACGTTGGATCGGGTTGCCCGCCGGGGCCGAAGGGTCCATAGACGGCTGCGAGCACGACCAGCAACACCAAACACGCGCCGCAGAACACCATGTCGCGCTGAGCTGCGTCGGGGTAGAAGGGAACGCCATCTTTCTCCATGCGCTGCTCGTACTCCGCTCGGTACGTCGCCGGCTCCACCGTTGCGCCAACCTTCGGCATCTCGCTGATGCCATTCTTCATGATGAGTGCGAGATGCAATCCGATCAAACCGAGCGCCGCACCGGGCAGCACGAAGACATGCAGCGCGAAGAAACGGCTGAGCGTTTCACCGCCGATGATCGGGCCTCCCAGGAGCAGCCCGCGCACTTGATTGCCGATCACTGGAATGCGGTCGGCGATGGATGCACCGATGCCAAGTCCCCAATACGCGTCTTGATCCCAGCGCATCACCTGACCTGTGAAGGCAAGTGCGAGCACCGTGAAGAGCAGGAAGACACCTGTCACCCAGTTCAGTTCGCGCGGGAACTTGTAAGACGCATGCAGAAACACTTGCAGCATGTGGATCGCCATCATCACGACCATCGCGTTGCTCGACCATCCGTGCAGCGCGCGCAGCATCCAACCGAAAGGCACCTCCTCGTCGATGTATCGAAGACTCTCCCAAGCCTCCGCCGCACTCGGTGCGTAGAGCGTTGCCAGGCACACACCGGTCACGAGCTGGATCGTGAAGAACATCAGCGTTGCACTGCCGAAGACGTACCACCACTTCGCGTTTCGTGGTACGTGATGCGTCAAGAGCGGCGCGAGAAAAGCAACAGCGCCCGTCCGGGCTTCGACCCAATCGATCGCCATGCCAACCACTCGTGGCGGTTTCACGTGGACTGCTCCATTCCTGGCAGGTGCCCCGCCTCGATCATCAGATTGCCTCCGTCGATCTTCCATGGATACTCAAACAGCCCTCGGGGGGGCGGTCCTGCGGCGCGCGAACCATCCTCGTAGTACGCCCCACCATGACAGGGGCACATGAACAGTCGCGACTGCGCGAACCACCGCACGGGGCAACCAAGGTGGGCACAGTTCACCGCGAACACCTGATACTTCCCCGGGCTGATGCAGCGGACCCAACAAGCAGTCTTCGCCGCATCACCATCCGTCGGTTGACGAATCGGGCTCAGGAAGGTGGCAAATCGAGTCTGTCCAGCGGGAAACGCGTCGGCACTGCCAAGTGAAACCCATGCGCTCGCCTGTCGCCGTGCGGGCGCAAGGAGGGTTCCCAGAATCGGGACGGCTGCGATGGCGCCACCGACCCCAAGAAGGACCGCACCGAAGCGGAACATAAATCCGCGGCGCGCATCCTGCTTGGCGGTCCTCTCGGCGCAGCCGCAATTGACGCAGGGTTTCTCATCACCGCCCCGCGCGGGCGAGTGAGCACCAGGATCTTGAATTCGGTCACTCATGGCTTTAGCTCCGACATGCTGCGTGGCCGCTGCGAAGAAAGATAGGCAACGACATCTGCCACTTCCACCGTGGTCAGCCCATTCGGACGGCCGGGCATCGGCTCATTCCACGCGGGACTTCCGAGCGCCTTGCGTCCGGCCACCACTGCGGTCCACAGTCCCTGATCTGAAATGAGGCGCAGATACATGGGATCGGTCACACTGCCTGCCGACCCGCCGACACCGTGGCAACCAGCGCACGCGACATCGAACACGGACTTTCCGTTGCTTGCGTTGCCCGCCACGAGCGTGCCCGAGATCTCCGGGGACTTCTGTGCTCCGCCGCCCCACAGCGCGCGCATACCCCGCGTGAGCGCGCTTGCCTGCGCGGGGGTGAATGGTCCACCGCCCGAAAGACCGAATGCAGGCATCAGCATCCCTTGTCCCTCGAGCACCCCGCGCGTCACCTGTTCATCGGAGGCGGCACGCCAGTAAGCGCTGTCCATCAGTGGAACGGCCGCGCCCACAGCCCCTTGGGCGTGACAACCCCGACAACTGGTGTTGAAGACCTCCACAGTCCACTCGGGCGAACCCTCCTGCGCGGACTGTGCGGCCTTGGGTCGACCAGGCAACCGGTCGCATGCAGTCGCTGGAATCAGAGCGATTCCACCCGCAAGGAGAGCGCTCATCATCAGCCGTGAGCGGATCGCACTCATGATTCGCCTCCCCGCTCAATGCCCAGTCGCTGAGCCAGTGAGCGTCCACGCATGGCGGGAACTCGCTCGCGCGTGCTTGTCCACCAACCGCACGCGATGCCGAATGCCACTTGGCTCGCGATGAACCACGGCCATGAGATGTAGTCCTGCAACGCCGGATTCACGGTGGCAATCGTTGCCCACACGACACCGCTCATGATCACGGGGATCACCACGGCACCGGCAAGCAGCGGACGGTTGGCCGCAATCGGAAGCGCCGTCGAATAGAGCGCACCGACCGCCAGCGAAAGCAGCAGATGGATCACGACCGCAACAGCGAACCAACCCCCATGAAACGCCCGCAGCGTTTCGAGATCGCTCCCTTCCACACCAGGAATCAGCACACCGACGAGCAGGTTGATCGGCATCCACACACTGCCATGGGTGACAACTCCCCACGTGCACGCCACCACGGCCATCGCAGCGCCACCCAGCAGACCGCCACGAATGCCCACGTTCATCGGATGCACTTCCGCTGGATAGGAGGGACGCTCGCGCGCTTCACGCACGGGAACACGGAAGTCCGCTTCGGGCGCAGCGTGCGCACGCGCAGGAATCTCCTCGAGCCTCTCTTGGGGGAACACGCTCCGAAACCACACCACAAGCCCGACCACAAGAATGACCACGCCACACGCCAAGACCCAGAGGTTTGTGACCAGCGCGGCGGCGACGAGCGTCACTCCCGCCGCCGTAACAAGCGGACCTGATGTGGGCTCTGGAATCGCTTTCGCATATGGCACTCGATCCGCGCCGTCTTGCGCGGATTCTGCAGTGCTGTGACTTGGAGTATGGTCGGTCATGATGTGCCTCAGCGTCCGATCACATAGACGGTCACGAACACAACGACCCAAACCGCGTCCACGAAGTGCCAGTACCAACTGACCATATCCACCGCATGCGCATGCGACCGCCGAACGCGACCGCCGATCCCGAAAAGCAGGATTCCCGACAGCATCGCAAGCCCGACCACCACATGCAGCAGGTGAAGTCCGACAAGCGAGTAGAACGAGCTGCCGAACAGATTGGTCGAGAGGAACAGGCGGTCATCCGTCATCAAACCGCTCCACTCGCGCACGGTTCCTGCCACGAAGAATGCGCCGAGGAGCACGGTGCAGAGGAGCCACCGAAGGAACGCGCCATTCCTGCCGTGCTCGAGCGCGCGCACAGCGAGCACAACGGTCCATGAACTCGACAGCAGCGCCACAGAGTTGACGATCACTGGCGCGAGATCGAGCACATCGCGAGGCTGGGGTCCGCTTGCGCTCTTGCCGATGAAGAACAGGTACGCGACAACGAAGGTCAGGAAGATGCAACTCTCGACCAGGATCAGGCAGACAATGCCGACCTTGCCACGGCTCGGTCGCCACACATGCGGCATCGGCGGAAGTCGTGTTGCGATTGGGGTCATCCGCGCGCCTCCGGAGATGGGTCGGGGTCCTGCGGGTTCGCGATATCCCACAGCGGGCGTGCGGAGCCGACAGTCGGGATGCGATCGAAGTTCCACTCGGGCGGAGGACTGCTCGTGGCCCACTCGAGCGTCCATGCGTTCCACGGATTGTTGCCGGCAGGCTTGCCGCGCAGCAGGGAGTGAACCACATTCCAAAGGAAGAGCAGAATCGCGACTGCCTGCAGCGCCACACCCGCAGACGAAAGCAAATTCCACAGATCAAGACCGCGGTCGGGCTGAAAGGTGTAGATGCGACGCGGCATGCCGAGAATGCCGGACACATGCATCGGCAGGAACGTCAGGTTGAAACCGAGGAACAGGATCCAGAAGAACCAGCTTCCAAGCCGTTCGCTCAGCATGCGTCCGGTTGCCTTCGGGAACCAATAGAAGATCGCGCCGAAGATGCCAAATACCGTTCCGCCAAAGAGCACATAGTGGAAGTGTGCCACGACGAAGTAGCTGTCGGAGAGCTGCCAATCGAAGGGCACCACCGCGAGCATGATGCCTGTGAGACCGCCGAAGGTGAACATCGCGAGGAACCCTGTCGCAAACAGCATCGGCGTCGCAAAGTGGATGCGTCCACCGAGCATCGTTCCAAGCCACGTGAAGATCTTGATCCCCGTCGGTACTGCGATCAGGAATGTGGACGCTGCGAAGAACGAATTGAGTTCAGGGGAAAGCCCAAGCGCGAACATGTGATGCGCCCAGACACCAAGCGAAATGAACCCGATCGCCACGGTCGCTGCGACCATCAGCGAGTAGCCGAAGACGATCTTGCGACTGAAGACGGGCACGATCTCGTTCAGGAATCCGAACGCAGGAAGCACCAGGATGTACACCTCCGGGTGACCAAAGAACCAGAAGAGATGCTGCCAAAGCACTGCCGAGCCGCCCTGCTCCGTGTCGAAGAAGTGCGCGCCAAGCGAGCGGTCGAGCAGCAGCATCGCCTGCGCGCCCGTCAGCACGGGAACGGCGATCAGCACGAGCACGCTGGTCACGAGCATCATCCATGGGAAGAGCGGCATGCGCAGAAGCGTCATGCCAGGGCAGCGCATGACGAGGATCGTGGCGATCAGATTGATCGCCGTGATGATGCTGCCGAAACCGCTCACCATGATGCCCAAAATCCAGTAGTCCGTTGAGTTGCCGGGCGAGTAGGTGCGCGACGTCAGGGGCGCGTAGGCAAACCAGCCCACATCCGGTGCCGCAGAAGTGCCGTAGAGCCCCTGTGCGCCGATGTAGGAGTAATAGAGCAGCAGCGCTCCGAAAACGAAGAGCCACAAGCCGAACGCATTCAACCGCGGGAAGGCCATATCGCGCGCTCCAACCATCAAAGGCACGAGATAGTTGCCCATTCCAAGCAGGATCGGCATGCCCACGAGGAACACCATGGTGGTGCCATGCATCGTGAACAGCTGATTGAAGGTCGTGGGATCGATGAGTTGCGATCCGGCCCGTGCCAGTTGCGCGCGCATCGCAGCGGCCTCCAACCCGGCGACAAGGAAGAACACCAGCCCGAACCCCACATACATCATGCCCAGCCGCTTGTGATCCACGGACACCA
This sequence comes from Planctomycetota bacterium, assembly GCA_016872915.1. Taxonomy (GTDB): domain Bacteria; phylum Planctomycetota; class Phycisphaerae; order Phycisphaerales; family SM1A02; genus F1-60-MAGs104. The sequence continues at coordinate 52,884 of VGYQ01000001.1, forward strand.
CCCACGAGTGCACGCGTGCACCGAGTGTCATTGAACTCGGGAGTGCTTCAACGTCTGCGTGTCCGGCGATTGCCATCGTGTGTCTCGTTTCTCTTCCGTTCAGTGCAGCGATGAAAGGTAATCCACCAACGCATCGAGTTCGGGATCCGTCAATTGCAGGCTCGGCATGTTGCACCCAGGCTTCAACTGCTGCGGATCGACGAGCCACGCCCGCAGGGTGTCGCGATTCAGAGGCGCCATGCCAGCGGCGATCGTTTCACGGCTCATGAGGTGAGTCAGATTGGGCCCGAACGCGCCCGCACTCGATCCGTCGATCGCGTGGCAGTTCATGCAGGCAAGACGCAGGAACACGGCGCGGCCTGCGGCAAAGGATGGATCCTCGCGCGCTGGTGCGATCTGCGCACGACGCCAGGACTCGAACTGAGTTTCATCCACGGCCCGCACGCGAAGCAGCATGTTGGCGTGTTGCGTTCCGCAGTACTCGGCACACTGCCCGAGATAGGTGCCCGCCTTTTCTGCCTCAAACCACGTGTTGTTGAATCGACCAGGCACAACATCCGTTTTGCCATTGAGTGCTGGCACCCACCACGAGTGAATCACATCCGCGGATGCAAGTCGAAGCCACACGGGACGCCCGACCGGCACGATGAGTTCATTTGCCGTCACGACCGATCGGCCGCCGTCTTCATCTGCAATGCGGTACTCCCACCACCACTGATGGCCGATGACATCGACCGCAAGCGCACCCTCGGGCGGTTCGGTTCGCTGCACATCCTTGATGGTTCGCACCGTCGCCAAGGCCAACACAAAAACGATCACCAGCGGGATAACCGTCCACGCCAGTTCGATTGGATTACTTCCAAACACTTGCACAGGCTCACCTCGCTCGCCTGCGCGGCGGCGATAACGGATGATCGCCCACAGCAGTGCGCCCTCGACCACGATGAAGATCGCGGCGCAGATTCCCACGACGAGCGCGGCGAGCGAATGAATCTCTCGCGCGGGTGGACTCACAGGCGTCAGGATGCTGGTGCTCTGCATTTGCGCCTCGCCCGTCGGCGCACAGAGTGGCGCCACATCCGCACCAGCTGCGGTGCATGCAAGCAATACTGTCACGTTCAGCGCGATGCCAAAGTGTCTTGTCAGCGTTGCCATACAGAGGGGCCTAAAAAAAGACAGCGAGACGATAACGGGCAAGACTCCGCTTGTCGAGGCAGTCGTTCAGAGAAAGCGCACTTCGCTATCCTGTCCACCTTCCACACGCCGGCGTGGCGGAACTGGCAGACGCGATGGACTCAAAATCCATTGGGGCTCACACCTCGTGCAGGTTCGATTCCTGTCGCCGGTACTTGCGGGGCGCAGGGATGCGCACTCAATGCTCGCCATTGACTCCTCGCGAGTAATTCGGAGATTCCTTCGTGATCTGTATGTCGTGGGGATGATTCTCCACAACGGTCGCAGCCGTCACTTGGACGAAGCGAGCCTGCGTTCGTAGCTCCTCAAGCGTTGCGCATCCGCAATAGCCCATTGCACTCCGGAGCCCCCCCACCATCTGGTAGACGAAATCCGCGAGAGATCCGCGGTAGGGCACCCGCCCCTCCACCCCTTCTGGAACAAACTTGCGCGAACTGGCTTGGCTGTAGCGGTCCGCGCTCCCGGCCGACATGGCGCCCTCACTGCCCATGCCCCGGTACGCCTTGAATCGCCGATTGCTGTGGAGGACAAGTTCCCCGGGACTCTCATCGAGTCCCGCGAAGAGTCCGCCCATCATCACGCTGCTTGCCCCGGCCGCAATTGCCTTTGCGATGTCGCCCGAGAGTCGGATCCCGCCGTCACCGATGACAGGAACCCCGGCCGACTCAGCCACAGATACCGCATTCAGAATGGCAGTGATCTGCGGCACCCCAACGCCAGTTACGACGCGCGTGGTGCAGATCGAGCCTGGTCCAATGCCAACCTTGACGGCGTCCGCGCCCGCATCGATCAGCGCCTTTGCACCCTCTGCCGTTGCAATATTGCCTGCGATCACCTCGATGGACCCGTGCCGCTTCTTCAGTTCGCGCACGGTTTCAATGACATTGGCACTGTGACCATGCGCCGTATCAACGACAATCACATCCACTTCTGCAGCAATCAGCGCCGCCGCGCGATCGAACTGTCGAACACCCATGGACGCACCCACGCGCAGACGCCCGCGTTCATCACGGCACGCACGCGGGAATCGGCGGGTGTTGTCGATATCTCGCATGGTGACAAGCCCCGTCAAGCGCCCCTGGGGATCCACAAGAGGAAGTTTTTCCACTCGTGCCTTGATCATGATCGCCTCCGCTTCCTCAAGCGTCGTTGCAGGCGTGCCTGTCACGAGCGTGCGGGCCGTCATGGTCTGCGCGACACTTGCGCTCTCGGCCTGCTTCGCAACGAAGCGCATATCACGCCGAGTCAGGATTCCAACGAGCTTGCCGCGGCGGGTTCCATCCTCTGTTACGGGAAAACCACTGACCCCCTGCTCGCTCATCAACGCAAGTGCGCGCCCGATCGACTCGTTTGGGCTCAGCGTCACTGGGTCGACGATGACCCCATTCTCGCTGCGCTTCACTTTCGCCACTTCGGCAGCTTGCTGCTCGGGCGACATGTTTTTATGGATGATGCCGATCCCCCCCTCCTGTGCAAGCGCACGGGCCAAGGGCGCCTCGGTCACCGTGTCCATCGGGGCAGAAACAATTGGGAGATGAATCGAAATGCGCCGGGTCAGGCGGGTCGACGTGTCGACTTGGTCAGGGACGACGTTGCTGAACCGCGGCAGCAACAGGACATCATCGAAGGTGATGCCATCCTGGATGATCTTGGGCTCCATTGGGAGATGATGCCCGACCCGAGTGCCGCCGTCAAGGCTGCTGCGTGGGTAATCCTGCTACGCTGTCGTGCCACCAGCAAGGAAAGCATGCAACCGTGAGCGTTTCGCGAAAAGAACTCATCACCCCTGTTCCCACCGATTCCCGCGGTACACAAGCGGGCGAGGGGCGCAAGGCATGGAACTCTTGGTTGGCCGCCATCATCAAGGTGGAAGGCAGCGATCTCATCGTGAAGGCTGGGTTGCCTCCTCGCATCCGATTTCGCGGTGCGCTGAAGGATCTCACGTCACCGCCAGTGACTGAGGACCTGATGTTTCAGGTGGCGAAGGACATCCTTGATCCGAACCAACTCGATCACTTCCGTCGCAACGGCTCGATGGACTTTGCGTTCGACTTCGATCAGGGGCGTCGTTTCCGAGTGAATCTGTTTATGGCCCGCGGCAGACCGGCCGTGGCTGCCCGACTGATTACGAGCCGGATCAAGACCTTCGAGGAACTCGGGCTGCGTCCGAGCCTTGGTGATATCTCCATGGCCGCGCAGGGACTCATCCTCTTCTCTGGCGTGACGGGATCGGGCAAGAGCACCTCGATCGCCGCGATGCTTCAGTACGTCAATGAACGCAAGAAGGTGCACATCGTCACCATCGAGGATCCGATCGAATACATCTTCACCGATGTCAAGGCGACCATCAATCAGCGCGAGATCGGCATTGACTGCACGAACTTTGACGACGCACTGCGCGCACTGGTGCGCGAGAATCCCGACATCTGTCTCGTCGGCGAAATGCGCGACTACGAAACCTTTGAAGCTGCGGTCCGCGCTGCCGAGACAGGGCACCTGGTGTTCGGCACCATCCATGCCTCAAGCGCGTGGCAGACGTTCGGACGTATCTACGATCTCTTCCCCGAAAGCGAGCGAGAACAGATTCGGAAGTTGCTCGCCTACAACTTGCGGGCGATCATCTACCAGAAGTTGCTGCCCACGCTGAAGCCTGAGATCGCCCGCGTGCCGGCTCTGGAGATTCTGCTCAATACTCCGATCGTGCAAAAGTACATCCTCGATGCGCGAGAGGGAGATCTTCTGGAGATCATCAAGGCCGGGAAGGATGAAGGCATGATCGACTACACCTCTGCGCTCGTGGAACTCGTCGAAAGCGAGATGGTCCACCAGCGAGTGGCGATCGAATCGACGCCGCGCCCCGAGGAACTCCAGATGCGCCTCAAAGGAATCACCTGAATCACCCGCCCAGCGCGATCGCTGCGGCGATTGCGCTGGTGCGTCACCACACACGATCGAACGACCGACTCTCCGTGCAACCCTCTGTCCACTATCTGATCTCCATCTACAAGCCGCTGCTGCTTTTTGCCGCCGCGCTTCCCTTCGCATGGGTGATCTCAACTGTGGTGGAGCAGGACGCTCGGCGGCGGCGTTTCATGCCGGATGTGTGGGCTGGCATCAATCTCGCAACGCTGGCCCTCGGCATTGCATGCGTCCTCTTCATCAAGTGGTTCTGGCTCGGCTTCCCCTTGATGCTGCTGCTCTTTTGTGGTGCACTCACTGGTTACTGGAAGTATCGCGATAAACGCCTTCCCCCTGCGGAGCGCTTCGACCTGCTCACGGGGAAGTGGGCTGCCGCCATCGCATCGCGGAAGGCACGGAAGGCGCTCGGTGAAGTCACGGCTGTGTTCCAAGATGCCAAGGGCAACCGGCTGCAGCCTCCTTCGCGCGAGGATCCGATGCTGCCGGTGCATCTGGCCGCCGAACAAATCGTCGTCCCGTCACTGCCTGCACGTGCCTCGAGAGTCGAGATGGTTCCTGGTGCGCAGGAACACACCGTTGTTCGGGTCGTCGACACAATCCGCAGCAAAGTGTCCACGCTCCCCAGCGCCGAGTCAGACAAAGTGATCGATTACTTCAAGAAGGCGGCAGGGTTGGACGTCAAGGAGCGCCGAAAGCGTCAAGTGGCGACACTCGGAATGCGCGCTGGCGAAAGCGTTCAGATGTTTCGACTCACCACCTGGGGAACGTCCGCGGGACAGTCGCTGCGCCTGGAACATGACCGCGAGAAGCAACTGACAAAGAAACTGGATGAGATGGGGTTCCTCCAATCCCAGTTGCAGGCCCTGCGGGATGCGACGGACAAGATCGCAGGCGGTGTCGTCCTGGTTGCAGTTCCGCCCGGGAATGGCTTGACAACACTTGGGCTCGCCCTTTTGCAACGACACGATCCCTACACGATGGACATCAAGACCGTCGAAAAGGTTGTTGAGCGAAGACTTGAGGGAATTACGCACAACGAGTGGCTCCCTGGAGTCGATGGCACCGATTACGCCACAACTGTTCAGTCGGTCGTACGACGTGGGCCCAATGTGCTGCTCGTCTCTGATCTGGCAGAGCCGGGTTTGGCGCCGGTTCTGGTGAACCCGAACAGTGCGAACACGATCTTTTACGCCTTAGTGCCTGCGGAAAGCGGCGCAGCGGCACTTGCGCTCTATTTGAAGTCCGCCGGTGATAAAGCTGCCGCTGCGAAGGCGCTCCGCGCCATCGTGGCTGGTCGTGCCGTGCGACTGCTCTGCAAGCAGTGTCGACAGCCATTTACCGCAACCGAAGCGCAGGCCAAACGTCTCGGCGCACCGGATGGCAAGACGCCAACGCTGTACAAGATGGGTGGCCAGATTCAGATCAAGAATCAGATCGTGCCTTGCCCCGAATGCCAAGGCACTGGATTCGTCGGAGTGACCGGCGCCTATGAAGTTCTTCGGCCCGATGAACGAGCGATCGAGTTGATGGTGGCCGGCGATGTCGTCAATGCGTATCAGCAGATGCGGCGCGCGCATCGCGCGCCGACCGCGCAGGAGGCTGCCTTGATCAAGGTTCGATCGGGCGAGACAAGCCTTGACGAGGTGGCTCGCGCATTCGCCCCACGCGTTGCTGCATCAAAGACGACGAGCACGGCTCGCCCTGCTTCGGCACCATCTCCAGGGACTCCAAGTCCGCCGACCAAGTCGCCGCAAGCAGCGCGCCCACCGGCAAAGGGAGGCAAGCCATGATCCTCAACGTGCTGGTGCTTGGGGCGATCGGATTCATCGCCTATTGGTGGATCAGTCAAGGCGCGCTGAGCGCGGTTCTGCACTGCCTCTGCGTGATCGTCGCCGGTGCATTGACGTTCGCTGTGTGGGAGCCGATCGTTGTCAACGGGCTGCTCAACGGCGGCACCTTCGACAATTACGCATGGGGCCTGACCTTCGGGCTCGTCTTCGCGGTGCTTCTCCTGATCCTTCGCGTGGCAAGTGACAAACTTGTTCCGTTTGATATCCCCCTGCAGAGGTACGTCAGCATGGCGATCGGTGCGGTGGCGGGAGTTGCGTCCGGCGTGCTGACGGTGGGCATCCTCCTGATCGCATGCGGGTTCATCCAAGGGCCCATCGACCTGCTCGAGTTCACGGGGTACGCGCGTGATCCGAAGAATCAGGGGCAACCCGCGCCACTCGCCAAACTCTGGGTCGATGCACCGAAACTCACTGAGACATTTTACGCAACGGTCTCTCGGGGAGGCCTGTCACCGGCGGGGAGAAACTCACTCGCTTCAAGCCAACCGGAACTGGCAAGGATGGCGCTCAGTCTGCACAAAGACACTTTCAAGAGGGGCGATGCGCGAACCACCATCGCACCCGACTCTGTCACTGGCCTTGAACTGGTCTTTGATCCAACAGGCGGCACCAACGGTGCTGGGGTGTATGCCGTGAAGTTCACGGTCGACACAAAGGCGTTCGATCAGGGACAGTTCATCTTGTCGTCGGCGCAGGCTCGCTTGGCGGACGCATCCTCGCAGCCGAAGGTGATGTTCCCGCGCAAGTTCAATCAGCCGATGGAAGATGGTTCCACGCGCACGTATTCCTTCGAAGACACCGGCAACTATGCAACGACCCCGCCCGCGCAGCAGTCCGGCACATTCGTACTGCTGTTTGACGCGCCATCGAGTGGGCCAGCGAGTGGCAATGCACCCAAGGGTGAAATGAACTTTTTCTTGAAGGGGCTGCGATATACGTTCAAAACGATTCCCATTGAAAACGGTGGTCTCGCCCGCTTGACGGGCAGCGACACAGGGCTGACAGCGCCCGCAATCGATGTGGTCAAGGAGGGTGGTGGGTTCGTCTTCAATGCGCAGGAGTTTGTTGCGGTCGTCAACACACTGCGCCCCGTGTCGCTCAGCACAAACGATGTGAAGTCGCTGCAGTTCAAGACCACAGATGGCGGCAACTTCATCTCCGGAGGTATCAGCAGCTTTCCAAAGGGTGCTGCCACTGCGATCTCGAGGAGCCTGGTTGTCAAGGGATTCCTCTGCCAGCCGGGAACGACAATCGTGATGGTGGATGTCTCGCGCGGGAAGGGTGGCATGGACATTTGGGGAGATCGGAATCCGAAGGTGAAGGACACCGTCGACAGTGCCCCACTCGAACTCGTGGACAAGCGCGGCAAGGGGTTCCGGCCGGTTGGTTATGTGTGGGAACGCCAGTCCGATGTCGAAATCTGCTTCGAGCCAACCAAGCCGTTTGCCACTGTGGCGTCCCTGCCCCCGCAACCAAGTTCCGGCGAAAACACGCTGCGGCTTGTCTTTATTGTGCCAATCGGGTCCGAAATCGTCGGTTTGCGAGTGGGCAAGATTTCGGTTGCCACTTGCGATTTGAAGGCTGGAGAGGCTCGGGCGGATTACTGACCATCTTGGCCCCCCCGCCGGCCAAGCACAGGTGCCAACGCAAAAGTTGCCGCCCTCTGCGAAAGTTCCGGTCAAATTATGACCGGTTGGATTTGCCTCACCCGCGATCCTCGATAGATTATGGGAAGAGGGGCTTTGTCGCCCCGGTTGCGGGTTGTTGGGTCAAAGTGCACAAGCATGATGCTGAAGCAGTTGATCTTGTCTCCCCTCGACGGCCGTTGAATGTTTGGTTCTCGTGAACACCAAATTTGGAGAAAGATCAATGCTGAACAATCGAACTTCGTGGGTAGTGGCGTGGACGATGACTGCATGTACGGCAGCCATCGCGCACGCTCAAGGCGGTGCATCGTGTACTGCGGCCGTGCCTGCATCCGTCGGCGATAACGCATACAACAACGCGGGCGCAACGGTCGATGTCGACTACGCAGGGCTGTGCGACATGGGCCAGTTTGGCACCGACACAAACTTCAACACGGTCTGGTTCAAGTGGACCGCGACCGCGAGCGACACCTTCACGCTCTCGACTTGCAACACCGCTGGTGGCGTGGATACGCGCCTCTCGGTGCAAACAGGTTGCACCGCCGACACTGTGGTCGCGTGCAATGATGACGGTGCGGGGTGCGCTCAATACTCAAGCAAACTGACGTTCTCCGCAACATCTGGAACGCTGTATTACATCGCCGTTGGCGTGTATAGCGCGACGACTGCGGGTGGTCCCGGGACGATGGCGCTCACACAGGGCGACGGTGGTGGCGGCGGTGGCGGCGGTGGCGGCGGCGGCGACTGCTGCGTTGGGAACCCCGGCACGACCTGCTGCTCCGACGCGGAGTGCTGTGCCACGGTGTGTGCGGAGGATCCCTACTGCTGCAATACCGAATGGGATCAGATCTGCGCCAATCAGGCCGTCCAATTATGCTCCGCATGCGGCGGCGGCGGCGGCGGCGGCGGCGGTTGTGGCTCAGGCGGCGACTGCTGCACTGCGAACCCTGGTACGGCTGGCTGCGCGGATCAAACATGCTGCGAAACCGTGTGTGCCACGGACCCCTTCTGCTGCGATACCGAATGGGATCAGTTCTGCGCCAGTGGTGCTGCGACTCTCTGCGAGGCGTGCGGCGGCGGAAGCTGCGAGGTCCCCGATGGCTCGCAGACCGAACTGGAGGCATGCGGTGACGACTCGAACGGCGGCTGCAACGGCGGCGGCGCAAACGAGCCACTGAACTCACTGAATGGTTCGGTGGGCGGCACCTTCTATGCATCCACCACGATGCGCGACACCGACTGGTACAGCTTCACAGTCACCAGCGGAACGCAGGTATCACTGTCTCTCTTCAGCAACCTGCCGTCGTTCTGTGCGATCGTCGACAACCCAGGCTGCTCCATCGTGGGCTCGGTCAGCACGGGCAACTGCCCGAGCACTCTGTCCGTGTGCGTCGGCCCTGGCGACTACTACGTGGTGTGCCTCCCCAGCCAGTTCATCGAACTGCCTTGCGGCGGTGCTCTCGGTAACGACTACACGCTCAACGTGACGTCGACCACGTGCGAATTCACACCTCCTGCAGGCGACAGCTGCGCGGCTCCCGCTCCGGCAGTGATCGGCAGCAATGCCTTCGACAACTCCAATGCTGGCACGGAGTACGGCGAGGTGACCTGCGGTTTCGGAGGCGCGCCGTTCACGAAGGATGTGTTCTACTCGTTCGCGGTGACCGCCGCGGATGACTACACCTTCGAGACCTGCACGGCCGGTACGTTCGATACCGGCATCGAAATTTGGACAGACTGTCCTAACAAGGGTGGTTCGATGTTGGCATGCAACGATGACGGTGTTGGCTGCCCGAACTTCTCGTCGCTCTTGAGCGCATACCTGGATGTTGGTAACTACATCATCCGGGTGGGTGGCTGGCAGGGCGATACAGGTGCTTCCTCGCTGGAGATTTCTCAGGGTGCGCCAGTCGGTCCTGAGAACGACAACTGCAGTGATGCCATTCCCGCGGTTGTGGGCAGCAATTCGTTCGATAACACGGGCTCAACGACGGACGGGCCAAACCCGACCGACGCTTCCTGCGGCACCTTCGGTGGCAGTTTCTACAACGATGTGTGGTTCAACTTCGCTGCTCCCGCAACTGCAACCTTCAAGGTTTCGCTGTGCGATGGCGCGTCGTTCGACACTCGCATCGACATCTATGCAGACTGCAACTTTGGTGTGCCCGTTGCATGCAACGACGACTCGTGCGAGGTGCAGTCTGAATTGACCTTCCCGGCCACTTCGGGCACCACTTACAAGATTCGTATCGGTGCGTACGGCGCGGCCGGCTTCGGAAGCGGCACCTTCGTCATCACAAACGAGGGTGGCGGTGGTGGTGGCGGTGGTGGTGGTGGTGGTGGCGGCCAAGGTCTCACCTGCGCGAATCCACTCACGCTGAATGCGGGTGCGAACCCCTTCACGCGTGCGGGCGCGACAGTCGACCTCGACTACACGGGTCTTTGCGACATGGGACAGTTTGGTACGGACATCAACTACAACTGTGTGTTCTATACCTTCTCCCCTGCACAGAGCGGTCTTTACACCTTCTCGACATGCAACACGGCAAATCATGACACACGATTGTCGATCCAGACATCGTGCGAAGCGAGCACTGTGGTCGCATGCAATGATGACGGTGCGGGGTGCGCAACCTTCACGTCCATCATGACTGCAACGCTCCAGTGCGGTGTCAATTACGTCGTCGCAGTTGGTGGTTATTCAGCGACCACTCCGCTTGGCACTGGCACACTCGATGTGTCCGTGGCAGGTGGACAGCCGTGTTCACCTGCGTGTCCGGCAGACTTCGACAACAACGGGGTTGTGGGCGGCACTGACCTCACGATCCTGCTCGGCGCATGGGGTGCGGCTGGTGGCGACCTGAACGGCGACAATACGACGTCAGGCACTGACCTCACGATCCTGCTCGGCGCGTGGGGCAACTGCCAGTAAAGTTTGCCTGTTACTTCTGATTTGTAGTCAATCCCCCTCGGCGCTCTTGGCCGAGGGGGTTTTCTTTCCATTTTGCAAATCACACTGTTGGAGATTGGATTGACTGCGGCTAAATTGCAGAGTTCTCCGAAAGGACAATCATGCATCAGCGGGCGTGCCACTACTCCACCGATCGTCACTCGCAGGTGCTTGGCATCGTGGCGCTTTCCGTGCGGGCAGTGCTTGCATGCGTGCTCGGTCTTTTGACAGCGCCATGTGTGTGCGCACAGACCTGTCCGAGTGCCGCCACCGGAAACTGTTTCACACCGCATCCAACACCGGGCTGCCAAGATCCGACTTGTTGCGCAGCGGTATGCCAGGTCGATTCCTTTTGTTGCACAACGACCTGGGATGGTCAGTGCGCGGTGATTGCAGGCTCGGTGTGCCAGCCACCCCCACCCGTGAACTGCGGGGCAGCGGGGCTCGGAGATTGCTTTGTCGCACACAGCACCCCTGGCTGCAATGTTCCATCGTGCTGTAGCAGTGTGTGCGAGCTCTTGCCCACCTGCTGCTCTGTCACTTGGGATGCAACGTGCGTCAGTTCTGCGTTTCAGCTGTGCCCACCCGTGTGCGTCCCACAGTGTCCACCCAACTCGAGCACGGAGATCGAAAACTGTGACACAAGTGGATTTGGGAATGACCCCTGTCCGCTCGGCACTGCAGGGTCGGGGTTCCAGAGCCTTGTCGCGAACAAAGCGATGTGTGGAGACATCAAGTTCGTTTCCGCGCCAGGTTCCACCGTGGGCGTTCCAGAGCGCGATGCGTTTCGCATCACGCTGCCGGATCCAGATGGGAACGGGCAGGCACGCGTCTCGCTCAGTCTTCTTGCCGAACGCGGGACCGCTGATTCTGGCACGGTACCGCTGTTCGTTGCACTGATCCGAAATGCGTGTGATGGACTGCAGACGGCGGTACTGCACGCGCAGATCGTCGATTGCCAATCCGCATCTGTGCAGGGCTGCGTCCCTGCAGGCGATTGGCTTGCCGTGGTCGCGCGCGGAAGCTACCCCTTGCCCGAAACCTACCCATTCAATTGTCTGAGTGGTGTCCAGTCCTACGTCCTGACGGCTAGTTGGAATGACCAGTGTGGAAGTGCGTGCGGGACAAGTGGAAACTGCTACGCCGTCCATTCAACTCCAGGTTGCGCTGACTCATCGTGCTGCAATTCAGTGTGTGCAGCTTTCCCCGATTGCTGCAGCGAGTCGTGGGACCAATCGTGTGTTACGAGTGCTCTTACCGTCTGCTCCCCAACGAACCCGGCCAACGACACCTGCGCAAGTGCCATGCCACTGGGACTTGGCTCGGCGAATTTCGCCCTTGTAACTGCGACGCCATCTTCGATCGCTGCTCCGAGTGATTGTCTTGCAACTGGGCAGTCGCTTGGTCGCGACGTCTGGTATCGACTGCGTGGGCTCCGCGGAGAGGTCACGGTCACCACATGCGGACCCGGGACCTTCGACTCGGCGCTCCTCCTCTACGGCAATACGTGTCCGACCAGCCCGGCGAGCGCCGTTGCATGCGGCAACAGCAATCCAGATTGCACCCAGAATACGTCGAGCGCTGTCCTGAACTTCAACGCCACCTGCGGAGAGGAGTACTTGCTGCGCGTGGCCGGGGTTGGGACAGTGCAAGGCGGCGGGACACTGACGATCACCGCGGCCTTGCCCGCATGTGTTGCATGCGCCGCGGATCTGAATGGAGATTCACAAGTCAACGGTTCAGATCTGACGGCACTTCTGTCGGCATGGGGTGCAACGGGTGCCGCGGACATCAATGGTGATGGGGTTGTCAGCGGTGCTGACTTGACCGAACTGCTTTCGCGGTGGGGTGCCTGTCCCTGACGATCTCACTGTGCTTTCGGCGTGTCCTCGAGCAACTGTTTCAGCGCTCGCCGGATGATCTTGCCGGTTGGATTGCGTGGCAGCGGATCGAGATGACGGATGTCCCGTGGAACCTTGAACTGCGGCAAGTGCTCACGACACCATGCGCGAAGTGCGGCGGCATCAAATGATTCGCCCTCTTTGCACTCGACAAATGCAATCGGAACCTCGCCCCGCGAGGGATCCGCTGCGCCAATGCAGGCGCTTGCCTTCACCGTCGGATGCCGATCAAGTACCTCTTCGATCTCGCGAGGGAACACGTTCTCGCCACCGATGATCAGCATCTCTTTCAGCCGACCCGTAATGAAGAGGTGCCCATCCGAATCGATACGCCCGATGTCGCCCGTCTTGAAGAATCCCTCTGCATCAAAGGCTGCAGCAGTCTCCTCCGCAAGATTCCAGTAGCCCTGCATCACATTCGGCCCCTTGATGCGGATTTCACCTTCACCCTGAGCGGTCACATCGGATCCATCCGCGGCCACGATTCGCTCCTGAACGCCATCAAGGGCGCGGCCCACGCTGCGCTCGCGCCACTCCTCGGGCAAGCACCAGTTGCAGACGGGCGCAGTTTCAGTGAGCCCAAAGCCCTCGCAGATCCGCTTGCCGAATCGCTCTTGGAATCCATCCGCCACCGCTTGTGGCAGCGGCTCGCCGCCACTGACGACAAAGCGGAGCGAACTCAGATCGGCGGCGGTTGCGTCCTTGACGGTTCGGAGTGCGCCGTACATGGAAGGAATCGCCACCATCACGGAGGGGCGGTGGCTCCTCGCGAGTTCAAAGATGCGCTTGGGAACGAAGCGCGCCGAGTAGACAACCTTGCAGCCGAGCGCAAGCGGCAGCAGCGTCATGACGGTCACCCCCATCGAGTGGAACTGTGGCAGGACGCCGAGCAGAACATCCTGCGGATTGAAGCGCGCACGACCGATGATCTGTGCGATGTTCGCGGCGAAGTTGCCCGCCGTCAGCATCACGCCCTTTGGCTTTCCGCTCGTCCCCGACGTGTAGAGCAGCATGGCAAGGCGATCAGCAGGCATGGGACGTGATCGACGGATGGGCGGCAAACCGCCGAACGAGAGCTTCTCCAGTTGCAACGCTTGAACGCCTTCCGGAAGTCCACCCACAAAGTCGAGCATCGGTCCGACGGTGATGCAGAGATCCAGCCCCGCGTCACGGCACACATGCTCCAGATCCGAGCGCGAGAGCAAGTAGTTGAGTGGTACGGCTGTTTTTCCAAGCGACCAAACAGCCATCAAGGCAGCCGGAAAGAGCCCCGAGGTTGGCACCATGATGCCGATGCGCTCGCGTGTTGAGAGCCGTTCCACATGCCGTGCGATATGCCACGCGACCACTTGAAGTTCATAGGCGCGCCAGGTGCGTTGGTCGTCCACGATCGCTTGACGGAAGGGTCGGCGAAGAAGGTTCCACTGGATTTGTCGGAGCAGGTGCATGCTTGTGGACATGGAAACGCACACTACGATAGCGGCGTGCACGGATGCACCCGACGACTGAAAACGATGGCAGCGGCGCTGCTTCTCGTAACCACCGGCTGTGAAACCACGCCGCCAGCAAACAGTTTTTCCACTGCCGTATCGCGCTACGAAGAGGGGCGATATGAAATGGCGCTCAGCGCTGGACAGGCCGCTGCGCGCAGCGATGACTCGACGCTCGCGTCGCAAGGCGCACTCGTGGCAGGCATGAGTGCCTTCAAACTAGGGCAGATTGACTTGGCTGAACGTCTCGCGCAGAAAGCGTGCGCTTCACCGCAGCAGGAGACGGCCGGGTCTGGTTGGGTGCTGCTTGGTGACATCCGTTTGTCGCAGCGGCGTTCAAGCGAGGCGGCGGCGTGTTTCGAAAAGGCAGCAGCTCGATTGACTGGGGCAGATTCTGCCCGCGCAAGCGAGTGCGCAGCGCGTGCGCGTGGGCTCGTCGGCGCTGCTGCAACCATGGCAAGCGAGCCTGCCCGCGCAGATGCAGGCGCGGTCGAAAAGGTCATAGCCGATGACGATGCATCAACGGTATCCAGTTCCCCGTCAGTGCAGCCGAAAGTAGCGGCATCCCCCACGGCACCAGTCAGCGCCCCTTCCAAGCCGACTTCACCATCGACGCCAGTGATCGCTTTGCGTGAGTACACGATCCGTGCAGGTAGCTACCAATCGGCGGACGCTGCGCGGAAGCGTGCAGAGTCACTGTCCGGCGATCTGAAGCGGGCCAAAGCACCCCCTGCTCGCGTTGACACGATCACCACGGTCAAGGGTGACACGCTCTTTGCCGTGCGAATCGGATCGTGGGCCACGCGGGCCGATGCGGAGCGAGTCATGAACACAATCGGTCGCCGCGATCTGCTGGTTGGCGCAATCACCCCCGACTGACCAATCGGGCGAATGCCCCCCTCCTGCCTAGCTTTCGCTGTTCATGAGGAATGTTGCTGTGTGTGCAAAGTACTGCCGCATGACCGTTCGATCCGGCTCCGGGATGGCCGCATCTTCGAGCGCTCCTTCCATCGCGGCTACCCAAGCATTGCGCTCGGCAAACCCGATGGAATAGGGCGCATGTCGCATGCGCAGTCTTGGGTGTCCCTTGCGTTCGCTGTATGTCGTCGGTCCGCCAAAGTACTGAATCAGAAATTCCGCCTGGTTGCGAATCGGCTCCTCAAGATCCGCAGGAAAGATTGGACGAAGCAGCGTGTCGCGCTCGATGCGACCGTAGAACGCGCGTGCGATCCGCCAGAATGCCTCAGCACCGAGCCGTCCATAGAGCGAGTGCGGGTGCAATGGTGCAGCAGATTCGCCATGTGTTGTTTCCAAGCTCATGCGTTTATCCTAGGGACGTGCTGAACCTCGCTGCCATCCTGATCACGCTGGCTGTGTCCCTGCAACAAGATGCCGCACCGATGGTGGGCGGAAGAACTGTTCCTCCATCGCTGCTTCGGCCTCTGCCATCCACAGGTGCCGTACCGCTGGCGATCGATCCATCGATCCTGCAATCCACGGATGGAAGTGATGGGCAGTCGTATGAACGCTCAGCCAAGGATTTCATTCGCACGCGTTTTGGATCGCGGCGCGGTTTGATCCGGTCCACCAATCTGAAGCAGTTTTCGCAGTGGACCGTACCGGCGTCCTGGCAAGCATTGTGGGATGCGATGCAGGATCAGCACGATGATGTGAAGCTTGCATTCTTCGATCACTTGACGACACAAGGAGACATCGGTGAGGCGATGCTTGCCAAGATCGCGATCAAGGCGACGGACACTGCAATTCGCCACGAGGCGACGCGCCGCATACGTCGTCCAGCCTGCGATGCAGTGGTTGCTGTCATCGACCTCGGCTTGCGGGATCAACGTCATGTCGTGGCGAATCAGGCTGGTCTGCTCGCGGGAAAGGTGGATGCCTTTGCGGTCATTCCGGCACTGATCTTCGCCCAAGCCACTGCCGATGAGAAGAAGAACGATGGCGATCTTGCATGGATCGCCATCGGCTCACAGATCAGTTACGTCGCGAATGTGCAGGCGGTCGTCGGTGATGGTGCGGCGGCATTTACCCCCGTGATCAGCAACCTCCAAACGGGCGTTTTGATGCGTGTTCAGGATGCGATGGTGTACAACTATCGATCGGATGCGCACCAGTCGCTCGTCACGCTGACCACGCGCGACTTTGGTCAGTCCACAGCGGACATGGGCTGGGACATCAAGCGCTGGTGGCGCTGGTTCAACGAGGTCTATGTCCCCTTCAAGCAGGCGCGTGCGGCAGCGGCTGCTTCGGTACCAACGCCGGCAGTGCCACCAGTGCCAGAGCCGCCGGCGTCTGCCCAAACCGCCCCTGCGAGCAACAAGTAATCCTGAGGAGTGTTGTAGGCCTGCGCGCTCACACGCAGATGCCACCGACCACCCCAATCGATGATGGGTGCTTCGATGCGGTGCGTCGCATAGACATGCGCTTGGTACTCGCTGGCAGATGCGAACCGAGATCGTGTACCGGCCGGCAGTGGGACGGTCGCCATCGAACCGAGCATGGCCCCATCAAGAGGCGAGAGCGGTTCCACATGCCATGCACCACACAACATCTCGTGAGCCCACCGCGCCAGGGCAATATTTCGCCGCGCCAGTGATGAGGCGCTCGGACCACCCGAAGCAATGAAGTCGAGAGCCGCAGGAATGGAGAGCCATGCAGAAAAGTCGCGTGTTCCCTGCCAGTCCGCTTCAAGTGCCAGACCGTTTCCGTACGGATGGCTCGTGGTCTCCGGATGAGTCCAAGGCAGAACGCGCGGGTTGGCAACGAGAAACGCGCAGCCTCGCGGCGCACACACCCACTTGTGCAAATTCCCCGTGTACCAATCGCAGTCGATGGAATCGACATCGAGATCGAGCATCCCGGGCGCATGGGCTCCATCCACAAGACACAGCACACGTGCGGCACGGCAGTCCGCTGCGATTTCTGCCACCGGGAACCGAAGCGCCGTTGGGCTCGTGATATGGTCGACAATCACGAGTCGCGTTCGGGCATTGATCGCACCGCGGAATCGTCTGCGAACTTCATCTGGTCCACGGAGGGGAAGCGGAATGTCCACAACAACAGCCTCGCATCCGAACCGCTCACACTGTGCCTGTACGGCTTGCCGCACCGCGTTGTATCCGTGGTTGGAGAGGATGATCTGATCACCCTTGCGCCAGTCGATGCTGCGGAGCACCGATCCCACGCCCGCCGTCGCGTTTGTGACAAGCCCCATTCGCTCCGGGTGGGTCCCAAGGAACGCAGCGAGCCGTTCCCGAACTGCAAGGAGCCTTGCAGGCATCTTTCTGGCAAGCATTTCCACGGGCTGCGCTTCGATCTCTGCCAGGAAGGCCTGTTGGACGGCTGAAACGGGCTTTGGAACCGATCCAAACGATCCGTGGTTCAGGAAGACCACCTCTTGGGAGAGGCTGAAGGAGTCTGCCAGAGGGCTCCTGAAGGCCGCCGCTGAGTCGGTTGGAGGGATAAAAGTCGTCGCCACGGAAAAATCCTATCGAAAAAGTTGCCAAAACCATCCTCTGGACTCGAACCGAACATATACCTTACGAAATGTAAGGCGAACAAACCCCTACCGCCGATACCAAACACCATGGTTGCCCAGAACATCAAAGTGCCATACTCGGACGCTTCCCAACTGCTCGCGCCACTCCCGCGCCTGACACCCAACCGCGCAGAGTCCGCAGCACGATCATTCCAAGAGAGCGCTGAACCCTTGGTCTGTACCGGTCCCGGTGGAGACTTTGTGACCAACGTCCTCAGCGATGACGATGGGAACCTCGTGGCATTTCGTGTGCCGTGTGCGGGTCGAATAGCTGCCTCGATGGCTCGAATTGTCGAGCAGCCAGTGGACTGGCTCGAGCGACTCCTGGGACTCGATGCGCGGTGGTCCGCCCACAGCGTGCAAGAGCTTGGTGATCTCACACCGCCCGTGCGGAGTGGATGCGCAGCCACACATTCACCGAGAACGGAACACAATGGTTCAGTGGCCGGGCAAGGTGTCTACGCCTACCGGCGCGCCGCAGCCACACTGAACTCAGATGCACATTCGGGGAACACAGTCTCCCCCCGCCATACCGCCCAGTCGATTGCAGCCGCGCATGCGGCAGAAAGGCCCAAAGGGACCGATGAATCTAACGCCCAAGCAGATGCGGATCTTCCAGTTTGTTCGCCAGTATCGAACGGCGAACGGTTGGTCGCCGACGCTTCAAGAAATCGCAGACGAGCTGCAGGTCAGCAAGGTCACCGTGTTCGAGCATGTCGAGGCTCTCGTCATGAAGGGAGCACTGCGCCGGGACGCGAACAAGGCTCGCTCTTTATCTGAGGTCGAAGATGCCGTGCCTCCCGATGAGGCGCATGGTTTGTCGTTCCCCCTGCTCGGCCGGATCGCCGCCGGGATGCCTATTGAGCGCTGTGCTCAGGATGAGAAGGTTCAGCTCGAGGAGATCTTTGGCCCGTCCACGGCACGGCGCGGCGAGATGTTTGCCCTGCAAGTGGAGGGGGAATCGATGCGTGATGAGGGAATCCTTCCTGGCGACTATGTCATTGTGGAACGCCGTTCAACGGCCCGCAACGGCGAGCGTGTTGTCGCCTTGCTGCAGGACGGCGAGACAACGCTCAAGACGTACTACAAGCAGAAAGATGGATCGATACGGTTGCAACCCGCGAACGAGGCATTCGAACCCATCATTGTGCGGGACTGCACCATTCAGGGCGTGGTCGTCGGCGTTCTCCGTCGCTACTGACCTCTCGGCCGAGCCTGACAGGACCCTCCCAAGATGCTCGCGAGGCGCTGTGGTCCAAGCAACCGCCGTGCGTGTCAGCGATGGGTTGCCGACTTCGGCGGATGCTGAGCGAGGCCGACTGCGAGTTCGCGCGTGAACGAAACGGCTGCCGCCACGGGATCCACCGCCGACTCCATCCGACGAACGAGCGCGCTACCCACAATGGCCCCATCCGCGTGTGCAGTCACAGCGGACACATGCGAAGCGCTTGAGACACCAAACCCCGCAGCAATCGGAAGGTTGGTGTGCGTGCGTATTCGCGCAACGGATGCTTCGATTTGCGGCGCTGTATCGCGCTCTCCAGTCAGCCCTGCCCGTGCCAAGAGGTACACAAACTGGCGGCAGTGGCGAACAATCTCACGGACTCGCATGTCACTGCTGCCCGGTGCCACGAGAAGACCCAGTGCCAATTGGAGGCGATCACAATGCTCTGCAACGGAGCCTGCATCTGCGGTGTCGATATCGGGAAGGATCACGCCATCTATTCCGCTCTTGGCTGCCTGCGAGAGGAATGTGGCCGGGCCGATTCTCGACACGATCGACCAGCTGACCATCGCGATGATTCCCCCCTCAGTCCGCGCTCGTGCAGCCGCCACCATCTCAAACGCCGCACTCGGCGTCACTCCATCTTGAAGCGCTCGATGCATGCTTGCAGCGATCACTGGACCGTCTGCGATGGGATCGCTAAACGGAATACCAACCTCGACGAGTGCTGCACCAGCCTGGTGCATGCCGACGATCGCCGCAGCCGTCGCATCACGTGTCGGATGACCCGCCGTCACGAATGGCATCAACGCGGTTCGCCCTTCACGGTGCAACGAGGCAAAGATGTTCGCAACGCGCCCACTCACGCCGGCAAGGGTACGCCCCGCCTCCTGCGCGAGCGAGACGCGGTCCACCAACGCCGCCCTTCCGCAAGGGGGCGATGGGTCCGAATTGGGGCGGCCGGGATTCGAACCCGGGTCACACCGATTATGAGTCGGGGGCTCTGGACCGCTGAGCTACCACCCCCTTCCAAGGAGACTACTTCCGAGAAGCGATTTGCACTGCGTAGGGCAAGTCGAGAAGCCGATCCCACCCTTTCGATATTCCTGACTTGCCCATGGTCAGATTCGCTGCCACAATAGACATGTGCTGACGGTCATGCACCCACTCCTCATCACCATGCTTCTGATGGCTGCAGCCATTGGCTGCCCTGTAGCTGCGTCTGTGACGCACTGCATGATGCAGACACACGAGGTGCTTTCCGATTCAGTCCGTGAGAGCCCACAGGCGCGGATCCATTCGGACCGCCGTGGCTCTGCTTCAGAACAATATGGGGTCTCTGTCGCTTCGACTGTCGCAGGTCGCGAACAGTCCGATGAACCGAGCACACGGCGCATAGCGCTGCTGCACTTCGCGGCAAATCCTCCGCCGATGGGCGCTTGATCCGACGGGCGCACTGCGCCTGCCGTGACCGCGTCCTTCATGGACTTGGACCCAGAGGGCTCTGAGTCTCACAACACCTTCGTTTCAAATCGAGCAAACAATGCCTATTCCAGTCATCGACTTCATCGTCCGCAAGACATTCGGCACCCAGAACCAGCGCATGGTGCGGCGTTACCTGCGCATCGTCGATCAGGTGAATGCCTTGGAGCCCCAGTACGCAGCTCTCGAAGATGCAGAACTTCGCGCCATGACCGAGACCTTCCGCACGCGGATTGATGGGGGTGAAAAGCTGCTCGCATTGCTGCCTGAGATTTTTGCCTGCGCGCGCGAGGCAATGGACCGCGCCGTCGGTATTCGAAACGTCTTCAATCCTGCCACTGGCTTCGATCCGAACCAACTGCCTGATGCGGCTCGTGCGGACTACCTGAAGACTCGCGCCATCATGGAGGCCAGTTCCCCCCGTGAGCCCATCGGCGATCTGCTCGGCTGCACAGACTTGATCGCAGGCTGGCAGTTCATCGACATTCCGATTTCCGTGTACGCAGCCGTGCGCCAGTTGCTGCCCGAAAGCCGCCCCCCGTTTCGAGCACGCCCCTTTGATGTGCAACTCATTGGTGGCATCGTGCTCAGTGAGGGTCGCATCGCGGAAATGAAGACGGGCGAAGGCAAGACGATTGTTGGTCCCCTTGCGTGCTATCTCGCCGCGTGTGAGCGCAAACAGGTCCATGTCGTCACCGTGAACGACTATCTGGTGCAGCGCGATCGAGACTGGACATTCCCCTTCTTCCGAGCGCTCGGACTGACTGTGGGCGCCATCCATCCAATGCATCAGCAGCCACTCTCGCAAAAGATCGAAGCCTATCGCTGCGATGTGGTCTATGGAACGACCAGCGAGTTTGGCTTCGACTACCTGCGCGACAACATGAAACTGCGTGCGGCCGACCAGGTGCAGCGGAGTCGGCACTTCGCGATCGTCGACGAGGTGGACTCCATCCTCATCGACGAGGCGCGCACGCCGCTGATCATTTCTGGCCCCGCTCACAATCAGCAGCCGCGTTACGAACTGGCAAATCGCCTCGCGATTCACCTCACCGCGCGACAGCGGGAGTGGCAAGCGGCAGACGAGCGAGTCCAACACTGCCGGGCTCAGATCGCAGGGTGCGAAGGCGATATCCGCAACGCCCGCGACAAGGCATCCGTTCCCGCAATCAAGAAGCGCATGGATGAAGCACGCACACAGCTGCCTCAGCTTGAGCGGGATCGCGATCGCTTCACGCAGTACTACGAACTGGAGCTGGATAAGAAGCGTGCAACCATGACCCATGAAGGAATCGAGGAGGCGCAGCGCGAAGCCAAGATCGGTTCGTTCTACGTTGGCGAGAACATGGATATGCCGCATCTGCTGGAGCAGGCAGTCCGTGCACATGCGGTGTACACACGCGACCGCGACTATGTGGTCGCACCCGATGGCGATGGTCAGATGGGTGTTGTCATCGTTGATCAGAACACGGGGCGCAAGATGGTGGGTCGTCAGTGGAGCGATGGCTTGCACCAGGCGGTCGAGGCGAAGGAAGGCGTGCGGATCATGGAAGAGACGCAGACGATGGCCACCATCACCATTCAGAACTATTTCAAGCTCTACAAACGCCTTTCTGGCATGACGGGAACCGCGGATACGGAAGCCACTGAATTCCATGAGATCTATGGGCTCTCCGTCGTATCGATTCCGACCAATGTCCCGGTGGTACGCATTGATCGCCAAGATCTCGTCTTCATCTCGCAGAAGGACAAATGGGAACGAATCGTCGATGAGGTCAAGCAGATCCACGAGACGGGCGCACCTGTGCTGGTTGGAACGACGAGCGTGGAAAAGAGTGAGATGCTCAGTCGCATGCTGACCGAGCGCCACGGGATCAAGCACGAAGTCCTCAACGCGAAGCAGCATGAGCGTGAGGCCGACATCATCACGAAAGCGGGACAGATCGGTGCCGTGATGATCGCCACCAATATGGCCGGGCGTGGCACGGACATCAAACTCGGCCGCATGGACGCCGCCAGTTTGCTCGAGCATTGGAAGCGCTGCGATATCGCGCCGCGGGCTGCCGAGATTGGACAGGGCGAAGAAGCCTGCCTCGCCGCGGTGTGGCGCCACTTGGCGCAGCGACTTCTGAAGCTCCCTGCAAACGAGACTGCCAAGGCGAATCCGGACGAGCTGCGAGTGCGGTTGATGCGCCATTGGGCAGAGGAACTGGGCATGCCCGCCAAGAAGGCTGGCAGTCTTGCTGTGCCAGCACTTGAGAAGGAACTGGATGCAGCCGGTTGGAAGCTGCACCGACTCGCCTTCGCAGAGTCTGTCGAGCGCCTTGGCGGACTGCACGTCGTCGGAACGGAGCGACACGAAAGCCGTCGCATCGACAACCAGCTCCGCGGGCGGTCTGGTCGTCAAGGTGACAATGGCCTGTCCCGTTTCTATCTGGCTCTCGATGATGAACTCATGAAGATGTTTGCGGGCAAGACCACCCTCAATGTGCTGAGCAGCATGGGCATGCGCGAAGGGGATGCGATCGAGGCACCGATGCTCTCGCGTGCCGTCGAAAAGGCGCAGCGAAAGGTGGAGGAGCGAAACTTTCAAATCCGCAAGGCAATTCTGGACTACGACGAACCGCTGGAGTTCCATCGTCGCGACTTCTATGGACGTCGTCAGCCCGTGCTGGAGGGGCGTGATATTCGTGGCGTCATCTTCAGCTTCCTTGACGAGGCTGTTGCCGATGCTGCACGAACCCACCTTTCGCCCCTCCACGCCCCGAAGGCGATCTCGCAGTGGGTCTGGGAGTCCTTCGGTGTGCTGATCGAGCCTGAGCGGTTCAAGGGCAAGGACCGTGATGAGGTACTGAAGGCCATTCGAACCGATACACCCGAGGAGGCATCGTCACACATTCAAGTGACGATGGGCGAGTACATCCCTGAGGAGTCCGATCCAGCAGACTGGGATCGAGCGGGTCTTATCGACTGGGCTCAGAAGGCGTACGGTGTTGCCCTGACGGACTCGATCATCGACGAAAGTGGTCGACAGGGTGTCACACAAATGCTTGAGGAGGCAGCGATGCGGCGCTTTGAGGCGATCGATCTCTCGCCGCTCGAGCCATACCTGCAGCCCGGCTACGGTGCCCGCGAACTGGCCGCATGGACTGAGCGAATGATCGGTGCGCCGGTCTCGCTCGATGAGCTCGCGCGAGCGCGCGATGCGGTGGATGCCACCCGCATTCTGCGGGAGGTCATCCGAGCGCAGTATCGACGGCGCGAGCTGGAGTATCCGATCGACTTCGCCATTGAGTTTGTGAATATCAACTTTCAGGCACACCCGGAGATGGCGCTCAATCAGTTCTGCATTTGGGTTCGTGGACGGTACGAACTGCAGTGGACTCCGCAGACGCTTCCATCTTCCAACCCGACCGAGCTGCGCACGATGCTTGTGGAGGAAGCCAAGCGCTGGGACGCGGCACGGATCAATGAGCGTGTGCAGCGCATCCTTCAGGAAGTCCGCGGAGCGATTGGAGAGCGCGCAGCAGATCCGTCGGCCTTCCGTCCTGCTTTGGAGCAGTGGATGCGGCAAACGCTTCTTGTTCCGATCACCGATTTGCAGCGACCTGACTTTGAGCGCGATTCGGAGACATTTCTGCGTGAACGTCTCACCACGTTGCTTCGGGAGGAGCTCGAGCAGTTCGAACGCTTCATGTTGCTGCAGATCCTCGATCAGGGTTGGAAGGAGCATCTGCACTCGATGGATCAAATCCGTGATTCGATCTCCTTCCGCTCCTTCAGCCAGCGTGATCCGCGCATCGAATTCAAGAAGGAAGCATCGCGCCTCTTCCAGGAAATGCTGGGCACCGTTCGTGAGCGTGTTGCAGATCTTGCATTCAAGGGCAAACTGGCACCGCAGCCACTCCGACCTCCTCCCGGTGCAATCACGCAGCAACCGGCGCCCCCCGTGGCCGCCTCGACGGGCGAAGGTGTGGAGCGCGCCGAGCAGTCGTCCAGCACGCAGCCGGAGGAAGACGCGATCCGCGCAAGTGAGCCGACGCAGGCGCAAGAACGCGACATCGCCATCGCCGAACGCGCAGGTGCCGCTGCGCCTGGGCGCACTGCCGCTGCGGTCGCGGCAGGCGGGCAGCCACCCGTGCGCAAGGCACCCGTGGTCACAGGTCCAATGGCAGTTGGTCGAAACGAGCCGTGCCCATGTGGATCGGGCAAGAAGTTCAAGCAGTGCTGCGGCAAGCGGTGAGCAGGATGCGATTGGATCGCTATACTTTTGCGCTTCCTGCCCTCTTAGCTCAGTTGGTAGAGCAGCTGACTCTTAATCAGCGGGTCAAAGGTTCGAGTCCTTTAGGGGGCATTATGCGGTTCGGGGCGTCCGTGGGGCGCCCCTGTGCCAAGCCCCGGGTTACCGCTTGAGCGGTCATCGCCCATTCTGGAGCCCATCGGCGTTTGCAGGTCTTTTTGCCTGCGTGCTGTTGGCCTTTGTTGTCACCGTGCTTCTCCGCCAAGGGGAACAAGGACTCGCAGCGCTCACGGCAGTTGCAGGCGGAGCGGTACTCGCAGCGACAATTGGCATCGCTCGCATGCTTGCGCAGCTCTCCACGATGCCCTCGGCAATTCTGCAAGCGGGCAACGAGGCACTCCGCGGCGTCTCCGAATGGTTTGCCGGGATTCTGAAGCCTCGCATCGACATCTCAAGTGCGGTGCTTGCGGGAGTTCAGAGATTCGAGTCGCACGGGAAACTCGTCGTCGGGTCCCTTCGTGTGGATGTCCTTTCCCAAAGAGTGGAGTCTGGCCCGATTGGAACCGTGCTTGGCCAAGCCATCGCTCGCGATGTCGGAATCCAGTACTTCATCCCGCTGGCCAGCATGGACCCCAGTTGGTTCACATGGGCATTTACCCTCAACCGAACGACGGGCGAACGCAGTATTGCCATCCAATGCACGATTCCACCTCCGCAGGTCGACCCCGAGTTCATCGCGGTCGACGAAGCCCGAGTCGAAACGCTGTGCATCGGTTCTGGTCTTCAAGGCCTGAATCCCTTCAGCGGCAAGCATGAACTCGTTGCGAAGGCGAGGTCGGAACTCCGCGAGCGGGCAATCGACATCGCCCGTCGGCCGGAGAGTCTTCTCGCTGCAGAACGGATGACACGCGATCACATCGAACGTATTGTTCAGTCGATCGCACAAAGTCTTTTTGAAACCCGCACCGGAACTGCTCCCGTGATCCTTGTCACCGTGTGCTTCGCTCCCACGGACGCACGTTCGCTCAGCGCACAAGGAGCGCCAGCACTCCCGACAACACCAACGCGATAAGCGCAAGCGCCAACAGGAACAACATTCGAACGGGACGCACCGCTTTCGCCCTGCCTGCACTCTCATCCGAAAAGACGAACGCACGACAGTGGGGACAGATGTCGACATCCTCGTAAATTCGATGGCCGCACTCCTGGCAACGTGTATCGACGGGGCGTGAGAAGCGAGCGATATCCTCGGCAGACGGACCATCATCGCGCTCGTCAAATGAATCATCCCGTTGCATGACGATGTCGTCATACCATGGCGAGGCGCACCCTCACAATCCCCTTTATGGCACTCACTCCATCCACCATGGTTCCACTGGGCTCTCCATGCCCGGACTTCCGTCTTGCAGATGTCCTCACCGGACGCTCGATTGCACGCTCTGACTTTGCCGGGCGCCCCCTTCTGGTGATGTTTATCTGTAACCACTGCCCTTACGTCATTCATGTGCAGGAAGAACTCGCGCGTCTTGGGCGCGATGCCGCCGCGCATGGCATCGGCATCGTTGGCATCTGCTCGAATGATGTCCGAACGCACCCGATGGATGGGCCTGCAGAGATGAAGGCGACGGCTCTCGAACACTCGTGGACATTCCCGTATCTGCACGATGAATCGCAGGCAGTGGCCCGCGCATTTGATGCGGCTTGCACACCAGATTTCTTCCTGTACGCACGCGATCACACTCTCGCGTACCGCGGGCAACTCGACGACAGCAGACCAGGGAGCCCGAAGGCGGTCACAGGAGCCGATCTGCGCGAAGCAATCTCTTGTGTGGTGGAGGGAAGACCACTGCCGAGCATGCAGCGCCCCTCGATGGGATGCAACATCAAGTGGAAGTCGTCAGGCACGTCAACGTGATCAGGCGTCACGCGAGGGCGCAAGATGCCTGCTCCTTCGCGGCACACAGACGATCAATCGAACGAGGCGGACGGGGCTCGAACCCGCAACCACCGGCGTGACAAGCCGGTACTCTAACCAATTGAGCTACCGCCCCAAACCATTCCGCTGATCAGCGCGAGGCTCTTTCAGCGGAGGGAGAATGGTAGCGGGAGGCTCCCCGGAGTCAACTCATCAAACTTAAGAGGCATCGAACCAGTTGATGCCGTGCGAGGACTCGACAACAAGCGGAACCTTGAGTTGCGCAGCGGATTCCATCTCCTGCACTACCCAAGACTGCACTGTGACGAGTTGCGCTTTCGGGACCTCAAACACCAACTCATCGTGAATCTGAAGCAACATTCGCGTACCCGAATACTGCGCGATCCCACGGTGAATGTTCACCATCGCCGCTTTCATAATGTCGGCAGCACTGCCCTGCACCACGGAATTGATCGCCATGCGCTCGCCGAGAGCACGCTCCGCCCCATTCGGTGAAAGCACCTGGGGTACTGCGCGGCGCCGGCCCTCCATCGTCGCGACCCAACCATGCTCCTTCGCGTGGGACACGCATTCACGCAGGAATCCATCGATCCGGCTGAAGCGTGCGCGGTATCCCTCGATGATCTCCTTGGCGCGAGCGGGTGTCGTTCCGCCACCGAGACGACGCGCGAGGCCCCATGGGGTGATGCCATAGATGATCCCGAAATTCACCATCTTGGCACCGCTGCGCTGCTCCGGAGTGACGCAGGACGGGTCAATGCCATGAACTTCTGCGGCGACGGCCGTGTGGATATCGACCGATCGCTCAAACGCTGCGATCATGGCAGGATCCTCGGACAGATGGGCGAGCACGCGAAGTTCAATCTGCGAGTAATCACAGGACAGCAACTCACATGCAGGCGGGGCTACAAATGCCCTGCGGACTTCGCGCCCGACATCCGTGCGTATCGGAATATTCTGCATGTTCGGATCGCTTGATGACAGACGGCCTGTTGCGGTCCCGGTTTGGTGGAACGACGCATGAATCCGGCCTGTCGTCGGCTCGATGGACACTTTGAGCGCCTCGAGATACGTGCCAACGAGCTTTCGCAGTTTGCGGTACTCAATCATCTGTGCCGGCAGTTCGCTCCGTACCGATGGATCGGATGCGAGTTTTTCAAGCACCTCGATGCCTGTGCTCCATCCACCCTGTGTTCGCTTTCCAGAACGAAGGCCAAGTCCAGGTTGATCATCATCAGGCTGATTGAAAAGCACGGCAGACAACTGTTTCGGGCTGTCTGGATTGAACGGATGCGGGGAAGCCTCGATGATCTGTGTGCGAAGCCCATCGGCAATGCGCGAGAGTTGGTCGCACTGGCGTTCGAGTTCTGGCTTGTCCACCAGGATGCCGTTCCACTCCAGATCTGCAAGCACTGTCACCAGCGGCATCTCCAGTGTGCGGTAAAACTCACCAAGCCCCGCAGCATCGACTCTGCTCGTCAGGTGGCGGTCGAGACGTCCCGCGATATCGGCATCTTCGGCTGCATATGGAACGGCATCTCCAAGCGCCACCTGATCGAATGTCCTCTGGAGAGTTCCAGATCCAACCAGATCACTGAATGCGATGCAGGTGTAGCCAAGTTGGCTTTGCGCGAGTCCATCAAGCCCATGACTCGAGCGAGAAGAATCGAGAACATAGGAGGCGATCATCGAATCGCCGACGAGTCCGGCAACTTCGATGCCAGATCCGCGAAGCACCTGCAGATCAAACTTGGCGTTGTGGGCGACCTTCTGCACACTGGCGTCTTCAAGGAACGGCTTCAGGAGCCGTATGACCGTCTCGGTGTCACAGTGGCTCTCTGCCTCGGGTGATCGGCATGGGATGTAGACACCCTGCCCTTCACGCCACGAGAGGCTGACACCGCACAACCGAGCCGTCACCGTTCGAAGCGAATCCGTCTCGGTATCGAAAGCAACACGCACGCCATGCTGGGCTGCCGCCCGGGCAGCAAGCAGTGCACTTTCGATCTCACTTGGAGTACGGAGACATTCATAACCCGCGTGATAGGCCGTGCGCTCCATGGCCGGAGGCGACAACACACCCTCCCTCGGACTCCCGAATGCTGCAAAGAGCGGTGCATCCACTTCCTCTGCAATGGCCTTCTTCCGGCGGTTCGGTGCAGCCGAGCGCGGTGCGGCAGGCACAAGAGGTGATAGGCGCAGTTCTGGAGTTGACGCAGGCGCTCCTGGTACCCCCGAGAGCAGCGAGTCCACTTCGCTCTTCAGCCGACCAAACCCAAGTTGACGGAGCAGTTCGTCGACCTGGTGGCGATCCGCGCGGGAGAAATCCAGTCGGAGCGAATCCAATTCAACCGAAACATCGCAGTCATCTTTGAGAGCCACCAGCCGCCTTGAGAGATCGAGTGCCGCTTTCCCCCTTTCGATCGCCTCACGCCGCTTCGGCGTGAGCTGATCCAAATGGGCAAGCAGCCCATCGAGCGAGCCGTAGGTCGTGATGAGTTGGGCGGCAGTCTTGATTCCAATGCCGGCGACGCCAGGAATGTTGTCCGAGGCATCGCCCATGAGGGCAAGCATGTCCGCAACTTGTGCAGCGCGAATGCCCTTCGACTCGAAGAGTTCGTCGGGACCGACATCCGTTCCGGCTTGCGGATCGAAGAGCGTGGTTCGCTCATCCACCAACTGCGCCAGGTCCTTATCGCGTGAAACGATGCGCACGCGTAGGTTCGGATGCTCACGCCGCACTCGCCGCGCAATCGTGGCAATCACATCATCCGCTTCGACGGACTCGACTGCGTACACAGGGATTCCGAGCAGACGCACAAACTGCAGGCATCGCTCGACCTGACTGCTGAAATCGAGCGGCGCCGGCTGGCGATTTGCCTTGTATTCCGGATAGATCTGCGAGCGAAATGTTCGGTCGTCCCCGGCGGCATCGATCACGAGCGCCACGAACCCAGGCCTCCGCTCGCGCAACAGTTTCGCAAGCATCGACACAAATCCGTACACCATGTGCGTCGGTTCGTTCGTCACCGAGCTCGACATACCGCCGCGAATGGCGTAGTACGCGCGAAAAAACTGCGCGTGCCCATCAATGAGGTACAGCGTTCCTGGATCGGACGCTTCTTCCATCACCACGCGTTCAGCTCCGACCGGTTGGGAGAACTTCCCGAACGCTCAGCTTTTGCCACCAAGCGCCTTCAGGACTTCCGCCTTCAGGGTTTCGGTCAGATTTGCATCAAAACCTTGGTGCACGGCGACCACCTTGCCATCGGTGCCAATCACCACGGTGGCGGGGATTCCATCGAAGCCGTACTGCTTGATGACATCACCCTTGATGTCGTCGAGGAACGTGAAGCAGAACTTGTTCTTGTTCCAATACTCCTTGGACTTGGCAAGCGCGCCATCGCCGCGTTCCCATACGTTGATCCCAAACACGGCAGCATTGGTCTTTGACTCCGTGACCCACTTCGCGAGCGCATCGATCGTGGGCAAGCCCTTGCGGCAAGGCCCGCACCATGTCGCCCAGAAATCGATGACCACAACCTTGCCGCGCAGTGAAGCGAGATCAACCTCGGCGCCATTGTTGTCCATCAACTTGAATGTCGGCGCCTCCCCACCGACAGCGATCGCTTCTGGACGTGAGGGCGTCAGGTCACTGAGACCATCCACTGCCTTGCGCTTGCCTGCATCAAATGCAATCGGCTTTTCCAACTTGTCCGACAGGGTCGGGTTCAAAGTAAAGTCGATCGCGAAGCGGATACCGGGGGGAGCACCTGGAGGCGCCATGACAAGCGAGAGCGACTTCACAAGCGCGGTCTTTGGATCCGACACAATCTTCAGATCACTCTCGTCCTTACCTGCCAGCAGGATCTCAGCCGTTCCATCCTTCTCCTGATAGCCGGCAACCTTGGTGAACATTCCACCACCGAAACTGAAGGCTTCAACGGCCTTCCCTTCCGAGCTGCCTCGGAGTGCAAGATGGGGACAAGGGAACTCGATCCCATCAAGCTTCGTCTGCAGCGTGTTGACAACCGTTCCGTCGAGTGCGACCTTCACAAACTTGTCGTCTACCTGCTCATCGGCGAAGTAGACGTTGCCCCCCGTCGACACCATCGTCATGGTGCCAGCTGTGATCTCCATGTCCTGGCCCCCGCCCAGGCGAATCGACATTGAGTCCTTCTGCTCGCCACCAGGCAGCTTCACAGTCCACGCGACCGTATCGCTGATTGCGGGTGCGGTGCGGTACTTGGCGGCGATCTTCTCGAGGAGCGCCGTGCCTGCTTGGATGGCCTCTGGGGTCTTTGCGGTCTCTGGAAAACTCTCACCGTTCAGCGGAGCCTTGGGGAACATCTGAGCCAACGCTGCTTCATCGATCGGAGCGTTCAGCATCTGATCCTCAGGGACCTGCTCTGGTGCGGCTTGTGCAGGCTTTGCGGCGGGCTCCTGCGCCAATGAGGAGGAAGTCACGAAACAAAGAGTGAGAGTGATCGAACCAAGCAGTCGGGTCATGATGATCCTTTGGAGAGGTTGTGAGAGCGCTGGTGCCTCTCGTGGTGAGTGTCCAACGGTTGCCTCGGCCGCCACATGACGATGCCGGAGCTTTCCGCTGCGCAGGGGCTCAATGCTAACAGAGACCCGGTGACGGGATGACGGAGGTTCGGCGCAATCTCCAAGAGTGGCACGAGCACAAAAACCCGATCCATCAAGCGCGGATGCGGAACGTGAACATCCGCCTCGCGCCAAATGGACTCGCCGTGCAGCAGCAAGTCGAGATCGATCGTGCGCGGCGCATTTCGCTCCGAGTCGATCCGGATGCGTCCAAGCCGCCGCTCTACCTCGAGCAGTCCCCGAAGAAGTTCTGGCGCGGAAAGAGCCGTGTTGACGGCCAGCGCGCCATTGAGATACCTCGGTTGCGGCGGACCAACTGGATCGGTTTCATACAGTGCACTTGCCTGAACGACCTTCACCCCCTCAAGTCGGTCGATGGCAGCCACCGCGGCATCAATGGTTGCCGCGCGGTCACCCAAGTTCGAACCAAGCCCGATGTAAGCGGTGACGCTCACGCGCGCACATTCTGCGTGGGGCGTTCCCACAGCAGCGGAACATCGCCGTTCCCAAGTGCCGCAAGGCGAACCCACTGCAGTGAGACCCTTGCGATGCGCTCCCGCACGGTATCGCGGTCGCCGAGGAGTTGGAAACTTCGAGCCTTGGTGACAACTGGTGCCTCGCCAGTCCCACGGTCGCACAATCCAACCCAAACCAACCCGACGGGCTTTTCGGCACTGCCCCCTTCCGGACCTGCGACCCCTGTCACACTGAGTCCAAATCGACACTTGCACTTGTCCGCTGCGCCCTCAGCAAGTGCGCGCGCCACTTCCTCACTGACGGCACCGTGCTTCGCCAACAAGGCAGGTGAGACGCCACACAGTTCTTGCTTGAGTTCATTCGAATACGTGATGAAACCCCCGGCAAACCAGCAACTCGACCCAGGCACGGAAGTGACGAACGCCCCCACACCACCACCCGTGCAACTCTCTGCCACTGCGAGCATCGCGTTCTCACGCCGCAGGACTTCGCCGAGTGCGGCAGGGAGCGTCAGCCCATCACGGCCGAAGGCATAAGGAGCCCACGCCCGCTCCACTTCCTGCACGGCGCGCTCAAGAGCCCCATCCGTTGCTGCCACTCCCATGGCACGGATCCGTGCGGTCACGACGGCACCGCTCGCTGTGGTGCCCACGAGGGGATTGGTCCCACGCTCCATGAGCGGTCGGATCAGTTGCGCGGCAGCACTTTCCGGGAGCCCACATGAGTGAACGCTTGCGGTTGCGATCTGCAGGCCACCCGCGCGGGCGGTGATGCCAAGCACTGCAGGTGCGACGACATCATGAAACATCGGGCGCATCTCATTTGGCGGCCCAGGGAGCAGGAACACCTCTGACTGCCCGAGGCGGGCCGCGATGCCGGGCGCCGTGCCATGGGGATTGTCGATGCAGCGCGTGCCAGATGGTCGCAGCGCTTGCTTCCGGTTCATCACAGGCATCGGTCTTCCGCGTCGTCGATAGACATCAAGCAGGTTCTGGAGTGCCCTGCCATCCTCCTCGAGTTCCACTCCAAGTGCATCGGCGAGGGCCTCGCGCGATAGATCATCATCCGTTGGACCGAGGCCACCAGTGACGACCACAAGTGCGCCACGGGATGCCATTTCCCGAAGGGCTGAACAAATCGCCAGACGATCATCAGCGACCGTGCGATGTTCGTTCACCATCAGTCCCAGTTTCAGGAGTTCGGCGGATAGCCATCCGCCGTTGCGCTCCGTGATCTGTCCAAGCACTAACTCGTCGCCGATCGAAAGAACTGCTGCTGTGGGCATTCGGTCGGAAGCGTAACTGCGAATCGGTAGCATTTGATCATGCCTCTCGGACGGCAACATCCGGCCGATTCTTTGCTGAAAGCCATTGATGCAATGGGCGCGCCGGTGTGCGTGGGATTGGATCCAGTGCTGGAGCGCATCCCTTCGGAGGTTCGGATTGGCACACCTGCGGCGTCTGTTGCACGCTTTAGCCTAGGCATCATCGACGCCGTGCGTGGCATTGTTCCTTGCATCAAGGTGCAGGCGGCCTGCTTTGAGCGGTACGGGGCCGATGGGTTCAAAGCGCTCGAAGAAGTCATGGTTGCCGCCAAAGCCGCAGGACTTCTGACGATTTTGGACGCAAAGCGAGGTGATATCGGCATATCCGCCGAGCACTATGCGGCGGCACTGTTTGGGCACTTTTCGGCAGATTGGTGCACGGTGAACGCCTATCTTGGAATCGATGGGGTCACTCCCTTCCTGGCCCACGGCGGGGTATTTGCCCTCGTGCGGACATCCAATCCAGCATCGGATGCGCTGCAATCGCTGCAACTAACCGATGGGCGTTCGGTGGCCGAAGCGGTTGCATCGCTCGTGGCTGCCACAGGTGCACAATCCATCGGTACATCTGGATTCAGCAGTCTTGGAGCAGTCGTTGGAGCAACCAAAGCGCAGGATGCAACGTCACTACGCGCAGTCATGCCTCAACAGCTGTTCTTGGTGCCTGGGTATGGCGCACAGGGCGGTACGGCTGATGATGTGCGCCGCTGCTTCCGTCCCGATGGCAAAGGCGCCATTGTGACGGCAAGCCGAAGCGTGATCTATCCGACTTGCGACGATGGGGAGCATTGGAAAAGTGCCGTGGAGCGGGCCGCGCGAACATTTGCTGCAGAGATACGCGCGGTCTGTTGCGCTGCAGCGTCACAGCCATGAGCCGACTCGCCACGGGAATCTCTGTCGCTGCGGTCGTTGGGCTCGCGCTCGCGCCAACACTCCTGTACCGAGGCGAGGAACCGGCAGCAGTCGGACGAATTGTTGTGGTGGTCAGCCCGCACAATGAGCAGATCCGTTATGAGTTTTCCATCGGATTTGCAAGGTGGCACAAGGAGCATTTCGGCGAACCGGCGGAAGTCCTTTGGAACACTCCGGGTGGAACAACAGAGATTCGTCGCATGCTTGTTGCGCAGACGGAGGCAGCTCTCCAAGATGGCACCTCCGTTGGTGGACAGGCAGACATTCTGTTTGGCGGCGGCAGCTACGAATTCGATTCCCTTGTGAAGCCTGTCACCGTCGCGGGTGATCCGCCGCGAAGCGCCACTGTCTTGGCGCCATGTGAGTGGGTCACGCCCCAAATGCTTGACCAGTGGTACGGGGCCAATGATGTCGGCGGCAAGAGGATCTACGATCCACAGTTGTACTGGTTCGGTGCTGCATTCAGCACATTCGGCATCATTGCAAACACGCTCCGTTGCCAAGAGATTGGGATTGATCCGCCATGCCGATGGGAGGATCTTGCGCAGCCTGCATTGTTTGGCAGCGTGATACTGGTGAACCCATCCCAGAGCGGATCAGTTGCAACAGCTTTTGAGACGATTCTCCAGCGGCTTGAGTGGACTCGCGGCTGGCAAGTGTTGCGCCGCACAGCCGCGAACTCGAATCACATCATCGCGTCGAGCACCGTGGTTCCAACGAAGGTTGGCAACGGCGAGTCCGCCGCTGGTATCGCCATCGACTTCTATGGTCGTTATCAGGTGCAGGCCCTCGCGGATGCTGCAGTGAAAACCGGGATCGATTCGATTGCGCGACTCCAGTTTGTCGCACCGGCGGGCGAAAGTGTGATCGACCCAGACCCCGTTGCGGTTCTCCGCGGCGCGCCAAACCCCGAAATGGCTCGGCGATTCGTGGAGTTCTGTATGTCGGTCGATGGACAATTGTTGTGGCAGGTGGCGCCGGGCGATGAGAAGGCCTGCGGCCATCCGCGCCCCGTTCGCTACGCGCTGCGACGTCTGCCCTCGAGGCGAGCGGTCTATGCCTGTTGCAGTGAATGCTTTGTCGACAAGATCAATCCGTTCGGTGAGCCGCCGATGCCTGCGACAAACCCCAACTACCGCGACTTCGTATCGACCCTGTTCCTGCCCATGGCAATGAGCCACACCCGCCTGCTGCAGGATGCGTGGAAACGAATCATCTCGCACCCCGGATATCCAGCAGGCAGTGCCGTTGTCAGCGCCGCAGATGTGTCTGATCCACAACTCAAGCGGTGGCTCGAGGCCTTCGACGCAATGCCGACTGCACCCGCGCCCGATGGCACCGAGCTCCACCTGGGTCAACAGGCGGATATCGCTGCGGTTCGGGCGGGTTGGCTCAAGAGCGGATTCAAGGATCGGGGTCTGTGGGAGGAGCGTGATGATCCCCGCACCCTGCTGCGCCGCCGCTTTTCGGCATTCTTTGAAAAGCAGTACCAATCGATCCTTGACGATGCAGAACCTTCCGGTTCACGGTCGGAGGGTGGATGAACAGCGACCTCCCACCTCGGCACATTGAACTGCGCCGAAGCGAAGGACTCGCCGTCGTTTGGGCGGATGGCCACGAGTCGTTCTTTCCAGTCGCATTCCTGCGGCGACTGTCACCGAGCGCTGATGCGCGCGCAGTGCGCGAAGCGCTCGCCGTAAACCCACTGACGGTGCTTCCTTCGTCGGCTGGACATGGACCGCTGCGGGCCGACGCTGCTGAAATGGTCGGCAACTACGCGCTTCGCATCACCTTCAGCGATGGGCACTCCACTGGACTGTTCTCTTGGCGGTATCTGCGCGAGATTGATCCGTCGGGACCCTCCACGATCAGGGACAATCGCCCATGAACGTGCCGCATAGCGCGTACGTTGTGTGTGAAGAAGATCCGATGGCGCCCCGCACTCTCGCCGCACCCGCTGTCCTTGGCGTTCCAAACGGTGCGTTTACTGCTGGACTACGGGTTGGATCGGATGGACTGAGCCAGACCGTCGCGCATGTCAGCAATGTCACTTACCTGCGCTGGATAGACCGACTCGCGGAGCTGCACGGCGAGTCTCATGGCTGCTCGCGGAGCGCACTTGCGGCGCGTGGCGTCATGTGGTTCGTGGCGCGTCACGAAATCGACTACACGGCAGAAGCCCATGCAGCCGACATGCTCGGCTGTGCAACATGGACCGTTCAATTGGGGCACACTTCACTCTTACGGCGCAGTGTGATCTGGAATATGGCGAGGGGTGCGGAGGTTTGTCGAGCGATCAGCCGCTGGGCGTTCATCGATCTTGCGACGCGCAAACCTGTTCGCATCGATGCGTTGCAGGTGACTGCGCTCCAACCACCTGCAACAAGTGGCGAGCGGACAGGCAGCCGGCGCTGAATGCGCAGTGCGATTTGTTGAAGAACTTTCGCGCAAATCGCCGATAGCCCCCACTGAGGGAGTTGCGACGTTTCCCGCACAACAACCAGTCAAAGTCCCGCACCCCGTGGTGTGGCTTCCATCATCTTTCTCCCCTCCGCCCTGTCGACCAAAGTTACGTCGGCAGGGTTTTTCTTTCTTCCATGCTTTCCGTGACACTCCGGCAACACTTGACCCCTCGCAACCGTATCCGTACCTTGAATGTCATGAAGAACTCCCTCGCCGTTACCGTGCTTGCTTCGTGCATCGCGCTCTGCGCGTGTGGTCCCGATTCGAGCGCCACCAATGATCCAGAGGCTTCAAACGCAAAGCCGGAAGGCTCAGCGAAAATCTCGGACAGCTCAGCTTCGAAGATCGGTGTCACGTCATCGAATGACGCCGTCACCAACGCGCAGGAAGCAGCGAACAAGAAAAAGAAGCAATAAGTTGTTCAGGGACTCTTCCCCTGTTCCATCAGGTTTCGGGATGAGCCTTCCACTCAGCCTGCCGTAAGCACTTGCCGAATGACTTCGAGTCCTTCGGCGAGTTTTGCTTCAGGGGCAGCAAAGCTGATTCGAAAGTGCGTGTCGCGTGTGCTGAACACATTTCCGGGGACCACGATCAGTCGGTGATCCACGGCTCGCCGTGCGAAGGTCGCACCGCTTCCTCCACCGCGTTCCGTGACGGGAATGAACGCATAGAACGCCCCCTGGGGAACCACAATGTCGACCACTCCGCGAAGTGCATCGACCACCATGTCGCGTCGACGCACGTAACGCTCGAGCAGGGGCGTCAGATCGACGTTATAACACTCTGCGGCAGCGATCTGCAGCGGAGTGGGCGCGCAGACAAACAGGTACTGCTGCAGCTTCGCCATGTGCTGAATGAGAGCCTTTGGTCCCGCCGCATATCCAAGACGCCAGCCTGTGCAACCATAACTCTTGCCGAATCCCCGCACCAACAACAGCGATGGATTCCCGCGTGCAGCCGAGGGACAGCGCCCGCCCTCCCGAGCATCGGGAAAAGTGAACGCGTCATAAATCTCGTCCGCGACCAGAAGCACATTGCGGTCCCGGCAGAGTCGCGCGAGATCCTCGAGCTCACGCTGCGTCAAGACCACACCACACGGGTTACTCGGCGAGTCCATGATCACCATCTTGGTGCGCGGCGTCAGCAGGCGTTCCACCCGTGCCGCAGTCATACGGAAGTCGGGATAGGTATCGCAAAACACGCATTGCCCCCCTGCCACCTTCACCATCTGCGGATAAGCAACGAAGTACGGATCGGGCATGATCACTTCGTCGCCCGGGGCAATGGTTGCGAAAATGGCAAGTGCAAGCGCGCCCGTTGTTCCCGAAGTGACAATGAGATCACTCCCCGCCTTCTCCGTCCATCCAACATCTGCCGTCAGATGCGCCCAGATGGTGTTCCGAAGCTCTGGCACGCCCTGGGTCAGCGAGTACCCATTCCGATTGTCCTCAATCGCACGAATCGCGGACTGCTTGACGCGCTCGTCGACCGGAAAATCTGGCTGACCAATGGACAGGTTGATCGGATCCTTCAGCGACGCGCCAAGTTCAAAGGCGCGGCGAATACCAGAGGCATCGATGGACTTCGTCCGATCCGTGATCAGACGATCAACATCGAGCCCCCCCGTATCAGTGTCCGCATCAAGGGCCGCCTGGCCGGGCCGCGACATCTCACTTCTTCTTGCCAGCGTCCGGCTTCGCGGCTGCTGCGCCATCGGCGGCGGGGGCGGCTGCTTCCTTCTTCGGCTTCTTGGCGACTGCCGCCTTGATCGAACGCACCTTCGGAAGTCCAAGTGCCGTGTTCTTCGCCATGTCGAACTTCTCAACCTCGGTCAGCTTTGCGACACGTTCTGCGCGCGTGAGCACGTTTCGGTGCTGATTGAGTGCTCCGGACTTCTGCTTCAGACTGGAATGAATGCTCATGTCGGGCCTTTGAATAGCTTGGGGTAAAAATCTCGAAAGTCACCGTTACCTCGACCGAGCGCTTTCCACTTTGCGCCGACCGACCGGATGTCGACCTCCAGGGCCTTCACCGCGGGTCCCCCGCGGTCGTCCCACCCGAAACCAGGTTGGACAAACACGAGGAATCGAGCATTATTGCTTGGAACCGCGATTGCATCAAGCCCTTGACCACGACAAAAGGCAACCATTTCGGATGCGCGGTCGAGAGAAATGCCATCAGCGAGGATGAAATAGTTGAATCCTGCGCGTCTTGGATCCCCTTCTGGGGCTGGGCCAAGCCCGCTCAGCGCAGGTGCAAAACGCGGCGCCCCCTGGACTTCAGGCGCCATGGCCGGGGATACCGCAGCTGGAGGCATGAGCGGATCAGCCGTGCGCGCTGTGACAAGGGCGGCGTCTGCACGTTGTTGGTCGAGAGATCGGAGCCCGGCCTGATAGCCAAGCGACCAGAGCGCATAGCCACCGCCAACAAGGCATACGAGTGCCACCAGCAACACGCCAAGAGGCATGCGAAGCGAGCGAGCACCGCTTGGGCCAGCGCTGGCTCCCGATCGGCGAGCTTCGTACAACGTGGATGGTTGCTTCGACAGTGCCATAGGTGCCGAAAGACTATCAGTCAGCTGCCGATTCGGACAAGGCAAGAACACTCGCGACAGCAAATCCACCCGCATGCGAAAGTGACACCATCCAGGTTCGGATGCCCTGCTGCTCCGCAATGCTGCAGACTTCGCCTGAAACCCGCAGACTTGGCGCACCAGACGGCAGCGTGACAACTTCGATATCCGTCCAACACATCCGGCTTCGAAGTCCAGTCCCGATCGCTTTCAGCGTTGCCTCCTTCGCGGCGAATCGCGCCGCGAGCCTCTCCGCCCTGCGCAGCCCAATCGCCTCCGCGGCCTGCTGCTCATGCGCCGTGAACACACGCGCGAGGAACGCTTCCCCATGATCAGCCAACATCCGCTCGATACGCGAAATCTCGACGAGATCGATGCCATGTCCTACCACACCACCTCTCCCGGTCACCTTCATGAACTGTGCTCCTCTGGCCACAGCGCACGAACGCGCTCCAGTCCGGCTCGCGGTTGGATCCAGTTGCGTGCATCAGCAACAGGAGAGCGTTGAAAGCCAGCACCTGCAAGCGCCAGCACATATTCACTGAGCGGTAGGCGCGCCCCGTCTGCCTCCCCCGGTGGTGCTCGCATTCCCGAGTGCAACATATCCACGACGCGCGCCGCGCGCAGTCTCGGGCCGCAGCGAACCACACTTGCCACAGGATCGTGACCAAGTGACAGAAGCATCGCCGGATCAATGCCGACGCCGATCGGGTCATCCGTCATAGCTTCCCACGCCCCGGTCACTGCATCGCGTCCGTGATCCGCCACCTCGACTCCAGCGTGCGCAGCCGCGCTGCTGATCTGGGTGCGTACCTCACGAAGGATCTGGGCATTCGCATCGGTCTGCTCGGGCAGTCCCGTCGAAACCGTCACCCGTCCGAGATCCGCTGCCAATCCAACGGCGTGTCGAAGCGCATCGACTGCGCGATCGGCATGGGATGGATGAGCGAAGTGATCGGGTGGAATCCAGAGATCGAGACCGGCACAGCGCATCTCGAGGCGTCGAAGACGAACGGAGAGATCGCGGCGCGAACTGGCATCGAGTTCCCGGGGGCGCATCCCGGGCTGGGTCGCAGACAATTGCACCGCACGAAACCCAAGCGAACGCAACTGCTCAAGCCCGGCAACTGGATCATCCCCAAGCGGCGCCAACGTCGCAGCGAGGGGAGGCATCAGTCGGATCGCGCTCAGCATCGTTTGGAAGGCTATCGTCTTCTGAGTCGAACCATGCCATCCAAGCGGTCCCCAGTACGAAAGACGCCCGCGCAGCGCAAGCGAGCAGCACAACTGCTTGGAGCGTTGCGTCGGCGCTACCCAGAGGCACGGTGTGCACTCGAAGCCAATGCACCACATGAACTGCTGATTGCCACCATCCTCTCAGCACAGGCCACCGACGCATCCGTCAACAGGGCAACTCCTGCGCTGTTCCGCGCATTCCCGACGATCTCGGCGTTTGCAGCTGCGTCTCCTGCAGATGTCGAGCCCTTCGTTCGAACCATCAACTTCTGGCGCAACAAGTCGCGTTCCATTGTGGAGACCGCTCGGACACTTCAGCGCGACTTTGGCGGTGAAGTACCGCGCAGCATGGACGCGCTCTTGACGCTCCGCGGCGTGGCGCGCAAGACGGCCAATGTCGTCCTGGGAAACGCGTTCGGCATGCAGGAGGGTGTGGTCGTCGATACGCACGTGGCTCGTTTGTCCAAGCGGATGCGTCTCACGCGGCATACCGATCCTGTCAAAGTGGAGCGCGATTTGATGGCCCTGTTCGTGCCAAGCAGTTGGTGCGAACTCTCCCACCTGCTGATCTCACATGGCCGAGCTGTCTGCAGAGCACGCGGAGACACGTGTGCGAACGACTCCATTTGCCGTCGCTATTGCAGCGGCGCCGGCAGTGCGACGACGGCTCCATCAGCCCGACGTCGCACTCGCGGCACCCGCGCCAACACCGCTCGTTGAAGCCTCATCTGAGTCATCGGCAGCGCCCCTTGGACTGCTGCTGATCGGCTGCCACAACACGACCCCCATGCCACCAAACAGACTGACCCAACTCGCTCCATCATCGGTGCGCCGCGCAAAAATGTTCGTCACTGGTCCCTGAAGTCGCACTCGGGCAACGCGAATCATCGACCCGTTCACACGGCGCCAGACATCGATGCCATCATCGTGACCGATCCACAGATCGTTGCCAACGGTGACCACAGTTCGCGCGAGACTGCCCTGCGGCATCTGAAGCACTTGCCGCTGCCCCTTGTCTTCCACAATCACTCGAGGCGCGACTTCGATCGTGAACGCATCAGTGTCTGCACCCTCGATGAGTGCCTTCCCGAATGCGCCCTCGATTGTCGCGTTCGGCGGGTTCATCGTTTGGATGGGATTTGTCGAGGGCTCACAACTGCCGCCGGTCATGTACAGCCAGTTCCCTTCTGGGCTCCCTGCCACGATGCGGCGACCATCCGACAGGACTCTTTCAAGCCGCCCTGCTTCACGAGTCGTTGCGAAGAATTCATCCCCCGCTCCGCGCGCATCTGCTTCGCGCCGGTACAGCGATCGCCCGAATGTCCCAGCGATGAGGTAGGTATTCGGCCCAACGAATGCCGCATCAATCGCGCCTCGAACACGAATGGGTGGCAGTGCGGATAGTCCATCGGCATCGATGCGCCAGACCCCAATTTGTTCCGCTGTGATCGCCCACAACTCGCCCTGAATACATCGAAGGTGACTCACTTGCCCAGGCAATACCTCACCGGCAAGTTCATGCAGGTCACCATTCAGAACTCCAATTCGCGCTTCTGTTTTTCCTTGCACAACACAGCCGTATCGTCGATCGACGGTCCCACGGCCTGTGCCAACCGTGGGAAGCGGCACGAGCATCGTTGCTGATCCGAGCACACTGCCATCACTGAGTCGAACGATCTCGCCACTGCGCGTTGTCACTGGACCAGAGGCGGTACCAACCACTCT
Organism: Planctomycetota bacterium; assembly: GCA_016872915.1. Lineage (GTDB taxonomy): Bacteria > Planctomycetota > Phycisphaerae > Phycisphaerales > SM1A02 > F1-60-MAGs104. Next base: position 94,590 of record VGYQ01000001.1, read on the forward strand.
GCCACACACGGTGCCGCTGGCAAGGAATCGTTCGCCCGTATCGACTCGAACCACCCCGCCCAGACCGCTGACATAGATCGCGCCATCCACGCTCGACACACTTTCCGGGCGCAGACCAAGGACCTTCTCGCTCATCGACTCAATCACCATGGGCGACCGAGGATTCGAGATATCGATACGAAGAACGGAAGTGCGGTCGAGCACAGCCACGAGGTCGCTGCCATGTCCGACCATGTCCACGAGTGCGCCAGACTTTCCTGGCATCGCACAGACCAGTTTTGCAAGCACACTTCCGTTCTGGGGATCGAGCACCAAGAGTGTTGCCCCAAAGCCCTGAAACACACTGTCGCGATAGACAAGCGTGCACCAATGCGATCCGCCGACAGAATGGGAACAGACGAGATCTTTCGGTCGTGTGTCGAGCCGATTGATCGGTGTGTAGTCACTGACGCATGCACTCAGGAGCACTCCCGCCCCCGCGGCCATACGAAGCAGGCATTTCAGCAGACACATGTCGAAAGCGTAGCGGACGGTGCTAGGATCGAAGGATGGCCCAAGGACGGATCGAACTGCTTCAGAAAATGCTCGAGCAAGACCCCGGCGACTCGTTTTGCTGCTATGGGATGGCGCAGGAGTATCTCAAGCTGGGCGACATTGACAATGCCGTGGCTTGGTTTGACCGCACCCTTGCATCCGATCCCGAGCACTGCTACGCCTACTTTCACAAGGCGCGGGCCCTCGAAATGGGCGGCCGATTGACGGAGGCACAGGCAACTCTGCGAACCGGACTTGAGCGAGCCCGCATCCAGGGCGATTCGCATGCCATCGGTGAATTGCAGGGATACCTCGGGCAGCTCGAATGACGCTCGCTCGTCGCACCAACCGGCAGAAAGCATCGATGATCGAGCGCATCGCAACGGATCCAAAGGATCCGCGGCTTGCGCGCATTCTGGTCGCGGGCGGCAAGCGGGCGGTGGCGATTGTTGGCCGCGAGACACTCGCGGCCCTTGGGGTGCGAGAGGGCATTCGGTGGACCGCACAGTTGGAGACGCGTGTCCACCGTGCGCAGCAAGAGCGCGAGGCACGGTCGTATGCGCTTGCCATGCTTGCTCGGGCGAGTCAGAGTGCGGAGTCCATTCGACGCGCCCTTGTGCGTCGCCGATTTGCCCAGGACATCGTTGAGCGCACGGTCGCTTCGCTCGTTGCCGATCGGTGGATTGATGAGGAAGCGCACGCGGCGCTTCGCGCGGACCGACTGGCCGCATCGCGGCCGGGCGCCTGCGAAACCTATCTGACGGAAGCACTGGGAAGTGAGGGAATCACCGAGTCACTGGCTCTTCGAGAAGCTCGGAGAGTCGCCGGCAGCGCCGAATCTGCTGCACGCGCGCTCTCGCTTGCTCGTTCGGCGCTGCAGCGCCGCGGACGCCGTACTCCGCTCGCAGTTGCCCAGTCGCTGGCGCGAAAAGGATTTGACCCATCTATCATCGTCAATGCCATGCGGCGTGAAGGATTCGACTGCGATGCGGAGTGAAATCATCGGCGGGTCTTATGCGTCGCTTGCTGCACTCACGGCGAGCCTTCTCACTGGATGTACGGGGCACCTGAATCAGAGTAATGGAATCGACGGAATCGGTTCAGGAGCGCTGCCCGCACTGCAGTCATCCACACAAACATCGCTCGCTGATCCAACTCCATCCGTGATCGGCCTGGATCGTCGAAACTGGCATCTCATGATGGTGGCTCTTCCGCGCGGTCAGGTTCAGGTGCAGCCGACCTACTCCGAGGATCCAACGATTGTTCGGGGCACCGCGCGCGTCGATGGCATCTATCCAAATGCATCGACCGCACTGGATGGAGGGTCGAATGGGGGCCAACTCGTCATCGAGGGTGTGGTGCAGCCCTTCTGGCCAACCGTGCTGTTCGTTGCTGCGCCGGTTCGTATGGCGAGTGGTGATCCCCCAGGCAAGATCCAGCAGCAGCCCAGAACCGGCTTTCAATTGGTTCCAATTGCCGCGGATGGGCAGCCGATCTGGGATCACGGGACTTGGACGTGGGTCGAAAGACCAGCTGCGCCAGAGGCGCCATGACACACCCCGTTCCCTGACCTGACGCCCCCTGTTTAGACAGCCATGACATCGCAGCCGATTCAACCTGTGCGTGCCCTCCTTCGGCCCATTCGCATCGGCGCTCTTGATGCACCCAACCGTGTGCTCATGGCACCGCTCACGCGCTGCCGCGCGCCGAACCATGTGCCGACGCCGCTGATGGCTGAGTACTACGCACAGCGAGCAAGTGCGGGACTGATTATCGCCGAAGCCACGATGGCGATGGCGGAAGGATCTGCTTTCAACAATGAACCGGGCATCCATACGGTCGAGCAGATCGCAGGCTGGCGAGTCGTGACCGACCGAGTGCACGCCGCTGGCGGACGAATCTTTTTGCAACTCTGGCATGGTGGACGAACATGCCATCCACTGCTGAACAGTGGTCGACAACCCATTGCACCGAGTGCAATCGCAATCACATCCAATCCATTCCGTGGTCCAGATGGCCCCGTGCCGCATGCCTTGCCGCGTGCCGTCGAAGATTCGGAGATTCCTGGCATTGTCGCTGGCTTTGCGACCGCGACCCGACATGCACGTGATGCGGGCTTTGATGGAGTCGAACTCCATGGTGCAAACGGTTACCTGATCGACCAGTTCACTCGCGACGGCTCGAACCATCGAACCGGCCCCTACGGTGGTCCCGCATCGCACAGGATTCGCTTCGCGTGCGAAATCGTGGAGGCAGCTTGTGCTGCATGGGAACCTGGGCGCGTTGGCCTGCGGATCTCCCCGCTTGGCAGCGGCAACAGCATGAGCGATAGCGATCCTGTCGGTACCTACACACTGCTGGCGCAAGCTGTCAGCCGAATCGGCATCGCCTACCTCCATGTCCTGCGCGCCGACTTCATGGGTGTGCAGAAGGCTGATGTCCTCACCCCACTTCGCAAAGCCTTCCGCGGAACACTTGTATCGAACATGGGCTACACGACCGACGATGCCGAGCAGGCGATCGAGTCAGGAGCCGTGGATGCCGTGGCATTCGGACGCGCCTTCCTTGCAAATCCCGACCTCCCAGAGCGCATTCGCCTCGGTGCCGAGTGGAATGCACCGAATGACAAGACGTTCTACGGCGGAGGTGCGGAGGGCTTGACGGACTATCCCTTTCTGACAAAGGCGCAGCGCGAAGCGGCGCTTCAAGGTGTTCAATGAGTGATGGTGCGAAAGACATTCCCGCAGGACTGCCACCCGGTTACCCATTTCAGCGTGACTGGGAGATAGCGCCGCGCGAGTTGAAGGCGCTTCTTGATCAGGGTGCTCCGGTCGTTGTGATCGATGTGCGCACCGAAGCAGAGCGTGCTCTCGCGCACATCGACGGCACGATGCATGTTCCGCTTGCCGAACTACCGACGCGTATCCCCGATTTACGCAAGCATGACGGCGACCGCATTGTGGTGCATTGTCATCATGGCATGCGCAGCTTGAAGGCGACGGAACTGCTTCGTCAAGCGGGCTTTGATGATGTGCGGAGTCTTGCAGGTGGGATCCACCTCTGGAGCATGGACATCGATCCAGCAGTCCCCGCTTACTGACCCACCGAGTTGCAGTGCCGGCCCATGCATACGGTGTGCCCCTCCGGAGCGACCGTTGCCACAATCACATGAAAGCGGGCGAAGGGATTTGAACCCTCGACATTCGGCATGGAAGGCCGACGCTCTACCGCTGAGCTACGCCCGCGAGACCGATCAGAGTCTACCTGAGGACCGCGCACGCGTGCGTAGAGCATGCGTACTTGCCGAGGCTTACGTTGCCGCCAGAAGGCGCTCCACGTACTTGATGTCGTGCGTGGCGTTGACAAACAGCTCCTCGCGAAGCAGGCGCTCGTACAAAGGGATCGTGGTCTTGATCGGTCCAACCTTGAACTCTGCAAGCGCGCCGAGCGAGCGGCGAATGCACTGCTCCCGAGTTGGCGCATGGACGATCAACTTCCCAACCATTGAGTCATAGTTGGTCGGCACGCGATATCCGGCGCGGACATGGCTGTCGAGCCGAATGCCAGGGCCACCGGGCGCGGTCCATGTCTCCACAAGACCCGCCTGCGGCATGAAGTTGCGAGCTGGATCTTCCGCATTGATGCGAAACTCCATGGCATGCCCGTGAATACGGATGTCCGACTGCTTGTACGGCAAGCGCTCGCCCGCCGCAACGCGGATACCCGTCTGCACAATGTCAACGCCCGTGATTGCTTCCGAGATCGGATGCTCAACCTGTACCCGCGTATTCACTTCAAGCATGTAGAAGTTCTGACTGCGATCCATCAAGAACTCGCATGTCGCGGCACCTGCGTACTTCGCTTGTCGGATGAGTTCGGCTGCGGATTCGCACACCTTCTCGCGCTTTGCCGGATCGACTCCAGGCGCAGGTGCCTCTTCGATGAGTTTCTGGTGTCGGCGCTGGCTCGAGCAATCTCTCTCGTACAGATGCACCGAGTTGCCATGCTTATCGCCGATCACTTGCACTTCAAAGTGGCGCGCGAGCTCAAGATACTTTTCGACGAACACCATTGGATTTCCGAATGCTGCCGCGGCTTCTTGGCGAGCCTGTTCGATGCCCTGACGCAGTCCAGCCTCATCATGCGCAATTCGCATGCCGCGTCCACCCCCACCGCCTGCAGCCTTCACAATGACGGGGAAACCGATGTCCTTGGCGACCTGAACGGCCTCGTCGATGTCCTCGATGCCTCCCTCCGTACCTGGAAAGATCGGCGTTCCCGCCTTCTTGGCGAGTCGCTTGCAGTTGACTTTGTCGCCAAGCGCCGACATGGCTTCTGGACTTGGGCCAATGAACTCAAATCCACTGTCGCGGCAGACTTCCGCAAAGTGTGCGTTCTCAGAGAGGAACCCGTAGCCAGGATGAATGGCGTCTGCATGCGATATCTCCGCAGCCGCAATGATGCGATCGATGCGGAGATAGGAGTCTTTGCTCGGCGGCGGACCAATGCAGACCGCCTGCGCGGCTTGCTCGAGCCACGGGCCCCCCGCATCGGCGGATGAGTACACGCACACCGGCTCTATTCCAAGTTCACGGCATGCTCGGATGATGCGCAGCGCTATCTCGCCGCGATTGGCAATCAAGACTCGCTTGAACATGAAGATCAGCTCGGTCGGATCAGGAAGAGCTTCTGACCAAACTCAACCGCCTGTCCATTTTTTACAAGCACCTTGGCGATCGTGCCCGATCGTTCTGCCTTGATTTCGTTGAAGATCTTCATCGCCTCAAGCAAACACACAACCGAGTTTGCATCGACCGTCATTCCCACGGTAGCCAACGGTGGCTTGTCTGGTCCCGATGCGGCATAGAACGTTCCCACCATTGGGCTCTCAATCGCCTCGAGCCCTGCCTCATCCTGTGACGTGCCGGATGCCGTGCCTGACTTGGAGGTTGCGGCTGTGTTCGTTGCGGCGGGCGATGCGGCGCCAACTTGCCCAGCCGACACCGCGGGTGCGAGCGGCGCCCCGTTATGCACCACCTGAGGTGCCACCAGCGTGGTCTGCCTGCGGATCGTGGCCTGCTCATCCTTGTCCCGGAGATCGAGTTCCATCAGGTCATTTTCAACCATCAGGCGAACCAACTCCTTCAACTTTCGGATGTCCATCATGGTTTGCAGAGCATAGCAAACCGAGTAGATCGGCGCAGAACGCCCCACGATCGAAACAATTCATCCCCAACAGCTGTAGCAGCGATTCTGTCCGAAATCAGGCTGGCTGCCGTAGGGAAACTGGCGGTCCGAGCACCTCTGCGAGAAGAATCCCTTGGCGGAGTCCAGACCGTGTTGTAAAGGCAGATCGTAGGGGACTTGAGAGAGGCAGCGCGGGAACGGCGCTTGTCTTCACAGACGGGGTGGCCGCAGTTGTGTCCCTTGGTCGCCGACCGCTGAGCGCGCCCTCGTGAATCTGCTTGGACCGCTCACGAAGGTAGGTGGCAGTGGCTTCACCCACAAAATCTTCTTCATCCGAGGTCGCAGCAACTGAAGAGTCAAACGCGCCTGTCGTTCCAGGAAAAACGGCGCGCGCCTCGACGACCGCAGTGTCCCCGCGTTCTTCCTTGAAACCAGAGTTGACATCCGCCGCCGCGTCCGACCACTGGCGTCGGAGCGCTGCAACCACGTCCGTGGGGGCATCTTCCGCAAACTGATCGATCCGCCGCTTCATTTCCTCCAAGTAACTCCGCGTAGCCGGGGCGGCTGAAACACCCTGCGTGACGGGCGGTACGGGCGGCGCACTCCTGTTGGGCATTGCAATAATTGGAGGCGCCTTCACCTGAGCAATCCGTGCCACTCCCGGTGGGGATGTCTGTGCTCCCTCCAAGCGCGCCTTTGCTTCCTTTGCCTTCTTCTCTCCCTGCTTTGCCGCCATGCGGATGACTGCCTGCAGGACAAACACAACAAATAAGATGATCGTGCCTGTTGTCATGACTGCGTCTTGAAGTCTATGCGCCGCGCGGCAACTGCAATGCGAGTGAACCCGATCTGGCAAGAAACTCGCAGCCAAACGCTGAAGACAGCGTGCTGGGCTGAAGGACGCTCGTGGAGGGCCCGAAGGCCAGCAAGCGTCCGCCGTCGAGAAGCGCTATGTCATCAGCCCACTGGTCCGCGAGCGCAAGATCGTGGACTGCAGCAATCACGACCCCACCCTTTCGACAGCGGCGGCGCAGCGCTTGGATCACTCGAACAGCCTCGGCTGGGTCGAGATTCGCCAGCGGTTCGTCGAGCACAAGCAACCCGCCGTCCGGATGCTGCCGAAGCGCACGCGCAACGATGCAGCGCTGCTGCTCGCCACCCGACAACTCATGGAATCGTCTGCTCGCGAGCGGTTCGAGAGCAAGTTCGTGCAGCAACTCCTCTGCCGACACGCTCGCCGCACCATGCACGGCACCCAACTCGATCACATCGCGAACGGTCACATCGATGGCAAGCATCGACCGCTGCGCCACCCATGCCACACATCGCGCACGCTGCGCAGGCGCGATGGCGCTTGTCTCCCTGCCGCACCACTGCACCGAACCATCCATCGGCGCACGCAGCCCCGCCGCAAGCCGGAGCAGTGAACTTTTGCCACTGCCGTTCCTGCCAATCAGAAGGCAGGTACGACCGACTTCCACCTGCATCGTCACCGAATGGAGAACGCGCCGCTGTGAGTACGCAAAGGAAGCATTTCGAATCGTCAGCATGACCAGTCTCCACGGCGCAGGCGCGCTGATCGCAGCATCAGCAGGAATACAGGTCCACCCACGAGTGCAGTCAGCACACCGATCGGCAGGCGACCGCTCCCAAAGTCGATTCCTTGCCGGATCGCATCGCTCCACACCAAAATCGCAGCACCTGCGACAGCACTTGCGGGCACAAGGGCACCATGGAGTCCACCCAGCAGTGCGCGCGCCAGATGTGGCGCCATGAACCCGATGAAGGCGACCGGGCCGCACAGTGCAACACTGGCGGCAGCGAGTGCTCCAGCACCGACAAACATTTGGATACGCAGCGGTGCAACGGCAACTCCCAGGCTCTCTGCTTCCTCATCCCCCGCACTTGCAAGATCAAGATTGCGCGACTTCCACAACGCCATGAGCAGCACAAGGACGAGAATCACGACTGTATTCCACCAGGGAATGGCCCTCGGGAGTTCTGGAACTTGCCCCATGAACCAACTCCACAGTTCACCGCGGCTTGTCGGCGGCATCATGGACTGCAGGAGCAGCGTGATTGCACCACACATGCTCGCCACAACGGTTCCAGCAAGGACAAGCGTGAGCGGATCCAAGACTCCACCGCGACGACCAAGGACAAAAACCACAAACAAGACGCCAACTGCACCAATCGTTCCTGGTAGCAGTGCATCAGGCCCCAGGAACATGGCTGCAGTACCTGCGGCGGCGAACGGCAACCAAGCCGCAATCGTTGCGCCGAGTCCAGCGCCCGCGGAGAGTCCCAAAATGAATGGCGAAGCGAGCGGATTCCGAAGCAGTGCTTGCAGCAAGAGACCGCTGAGACCCAGCGCAGCCCCGGCCGCCATACCAGACTTCACCGCACCCAGTCGAAGGGAGATGATCCCTGGCTCAGGAACTCCAAACAACCAGTTTCCAGTGCTCGGATCACGTCCGATCAGGAGTCTTGCCGCGACTCCTATGAGTAGCGCAGCACTGAGCGCAATCCATGCCCAACCCTTGGAACGAAATCGGATCATGGCACCTGAACCTCAGAAGCCAAACGCGAACGCATCCGGAGCAACGATTCTGTGATTCCCCCACCGGGCTGAAGGAGCGCGGGCTCATCCAGTCGGACAACCTTTGCGCCGCCAGCGGTCGGTGTGTCAAAGCGCGCATCTGTCATCTGCCGACCAAGCAGAATGACGATGTCTGGGTTGGTCCGAAGCAGATCCTCATTGCCGAGTGATTGATACCCCACACGCTCAAGCGCAGGGGCGAAGCCCTGGGCCTGCAACACTTCCATGAGATAGGACTCCGTGCCAAAGGCAAGCAGATCGGCCCCCTCTTCACCACAGACAACCGCAAGCACTCGCTTGCCCGCTGAACCAGGAAGGGGTGCAACTGCTGCATCGAAAGCTGCACCAAGGCGACTGGCCTCGCGTTGCATTTGCAGACGCCTTTCTTCCGAACAAAGGGGCATACAGACTGTCGACACATCCTTGACCGCCCGTCGGCAGTCTGCGAGCGTTGCGAGTGGAATAGGCACCACCGACCAACCATGGGCTTGGGCAAGTTCAACCAGTGCTGATGGAATCCCCTGCGCAGCGGGCTGCACAAAGATCACTGTTGGCTTTGCCCGCACGAGTGCTTCTGCGTCAACATCCAGAAGTGTGCCAACAGCCGGCGTGTTTGGCGCCCCGACACACCAAGGCGTTCTGCCGACAAGAAGATCTTCGGCACCGAGAGCGGCAAGTGTTGCAGTGACTCCGGGGGAAAGGGACACCACACGTGCGGTATCTGGCGCATCAGCGACGGGCGGTAACGCTGATTCGGAGCGTTCACACCCTGCACCGAGAAGTCCAAGCAGCAGCACAAGACATGTGGACGATCGAGCCAACTCGGCGAAGAGACTCACGGGGGGCTACATTAGCGCAGCGATGGGTTGGTGGAACGCTCTGAAATCAACGCTCGGAATCGCATCCCGCGAAAGCATGCCTCCACACGAGGTGCTTGATCGCGCGCCCACGCAGTCGATGCCCGTGATTCGTCCCTCGGAGTCCAGTGGGAGCACGAGCGACCTTCCCGCGGAACTGCGGGCGCAGGTTGCCGAACATGCGCGTTCGCAGCAGCAGTTGCAAGCGATGCTGACAACGCTTGCCAACACGATGCAGGCAATGCCGCAGCTTGCCAAGCAGCAGGCGCAAGTGCTCGAAACGCTGCTCGATCAATCTGCGCGCGCACGCCAGCGCGATCAGACGATGGAACGAAATCTGACGCAACTGGCAGATGGGGCGAACCAGCAGACGCAGACGCTCGGATTGGTGCAGCAGCAACTCGATCTGAATCACGAGGTGAGCCTTCGTGTGGCGGACAGCATGAAGGAAGTCTCGGGAGCCATCGGGACCTTCGCCACTTCCAGTGAGCGTCAATCACGTGCGCTCGAGAGCCTGGTGCAGGCGACGCAGCGACGCGTGGCGCAATCGGATCGCCTCGAACGGTCACTGCAGTTCTGGCTCGCCGCTGTGGCACTTATTTGCACCGTGGCCATGTTGTATGGAGTCTGGTCTGCATCGAAGGGCCCTGTCGTGATCGCGATGCCCGTTCCTGAGCAGTCCACGACTACGACTCCGCAGACGCAGCCCTGACATGACCATCGGACGCGAGGTGCCTCAGGTCGCAGTTGCTTCGCTGCCCTGCATCTGGCTGCGCACTAGCCGTTGATACACGCTGCAGCGGTCCAGCAACTGCGGATGCGTTCCCACATCGACAATGCGCCCCTTCTCCATCACGACGATGCGATCTGCCGAAAGCATCGTGGAGAGTCGGTGCGCCACGGTCAAGGTTGTGCGCGAATGGCTGATCTCTGCGAGCGCCTGTCCGATCTGTTGTTCACTCTCGGCATCAATCTGACTCGTCGCCTCATCCAGAATCAGGATGGCCGGGTCTCGCAGGAGCGCCCGGGCAATCGCAAGCCGTTGCCGCTGCCCACCCGAAAGGCTTGCCCCCTGCTCGCTGATGGCGCCGTCCAGCCCACCCGCAAGCCGAAGCACGAATGACTCGGCATGGGCGCGGCGCGCCGCGTCGACAAGTTGCTCGCGCTGCACACCTGGCATGCCGAGCGAAATGTTCTCCGCCACTGAGCCTTGGATCAGGACCGACTCCTGCGTGACCACGCCGATTTGGCGGCGCACACTGGAGATGGTGGACTGCGCGATATCGACCCCATCAATTCGAATGCGTCCCGAACAAGGATCAAGGAGACGCGGCAGCATCGACAGCAATGTGGTCTTTCCACAGCCATTGGGTCCCACGAACGCAATATGTTCACCAAAGGTGATGTCAAGAGTCACCCCTTCCACCGCAGGCTCGTCCGCCCCTGGATACGTGAAGGACACCTGCTCGAATGAAATCTTGGCGCGGTGACGTGGCAAATGGACGAGCGTTTCAGAGCGCCGCGGCTCCTCCTTCAAGGCAAGCATCTCCTTCAAACGATCCGCCGCTGCGCCTGCCGCTTGGATGTCGATCGCGAAACTCACGAGCGGACGCACCGATGCGGCCGCCACTGCGAGCGAACCGAGGGAGAGCACGAAGCGGTCAAAGCTGAGCGTTCCTCGAAGAATCTCGCGCACGGCAAACGCCGCGAGACCGAGCGCGGTGAGGATCGTGAGGGTTTCGACGAGGGGACCTGCGAGACTCTGAGCAACGCGCGCCCGCAGCGACTCGCGGACAACGCCATCATTCGCGCGGCGAAACCTTCCTGTCATGGCGGACTCCGCCGTCGCAGTCTTCACCATGCGCAGTCCACTCAGTGCCTCGGTCGTCACCCGAAGCAGCACCGCTTGCTGCATGAGTGCACCCTTGTTGCCGCGCCGAACACGCTTTCCGCTCTTTCGAAGCACCACGCCGAAGATGGGGCCCGCGATCGCCGCCACAAGCACCACGCGCCAGTCGATCAGAACGGCCGCGGCGAATGCCGCGATTGCCTTCGTGATCTGCGCAGTCGCTTTACCCGTGAGCGTCATAAAGCCGCCCACAAGTTCGCCCGTGTCACGAATGACTCGACTTGCACACTCCGCGGGTCCGAGCCGCATCACCTCACGCAGCGGAAGCCGCATCGCGTGACGGAACACATCGAGGCGGATCCGCGCCACCACTTCAGTGCACAGGCTGAAACTTGTTACCTGATGCAGATAGTTCGCGGCAGCACCAAGCAGGGTGAGTACAGCCACGCCAGACAAAATCAGCAGGACTCCGGCGAACGGATCAGCCGGGAGGCGCTCCACAACGGGGGCTGGAATGCGAATCCATGGATGTGTTTGATTGACGTCCACGGCAAGCGCCTGAAGCGACTTGCCACCTTCACCGAGTATCAACTTCAGGATCGGGACAAGGCTGAGAAGTCCGATCCCGAGGCCGGCAGCTGAGAGAGCGGCGAAGAGCAGCGTCCACGTCAGGCGCGCAGGACGATCGAGCAGTCGCCTTGCAAAGTGGAAGAACGCGCCCATCCAACAAGGGAGGCTATCAGGAGACGCAGCCGGTCAACTGATGCAAGTCGCGCCAAAATGCCGGATAGCTCTTTGACACGCAAGCAGGGTTCGCGATCGAGATACCAGGCCGTGCCAGCCCGAGCACAGCAAATGACATGGCGACGCGATGATCACCGCGGGGATCGATCAAGACAGGAGTGGCCCGCGCACGATCGGGATGAACGGTGATTGAATTCTCGGTTGACTCAATGCCACACCCTGCTCGCGCGAGTTCCTCAGCCATCACATGGACTCGATCGGACTCCTTGACCTTCAACGTCTCGAGCCCACGGATTCGAGTCGGTCCCTTGGCAAGCGAGGCAACTGCTGTGAGACACAGCGCTCCATCCGGCCAGCGCGATGCATCAATATCGATGCCACGCCAGATGGATGTCCCTTCGACGCCGATACCCGTGGTGCTCGAGCATTCCGACGCCCCCATGGAAACAAGGGCAGCGAGGCAAGCCACATCTGGTTGCTTGGAATTGCGGGGAAGACCCCGAATCAGAACCCTTGCATCGGGAACGATGGCAGCCGCTGCGAGAAAATAGGCGGCACTGCTGGCGTCGACTTCAACTTTCATCGATGCAGCACGCAACTCGGTTCGCGGAACTGTGATGCGGAGGAGCTTCCCTGCACCATCCCGTTGCACCTGGACGGGAACGCCCCACTTTTCCAGCGCATGAATTGTCAGTTCAACATAGGAAGGACTTGTCAGCGAATCGGCTCCCACGATCAGGTCAACGCCGCGTTCGAGCCGCGGTGCAAGAAGCAGCACGGCCGACACAAACTGGCTTGAAGCAGTCCGCCCAACTGTGAGTGCGCCGCCAAGGGGCATCTCGCCGCCACCCACACGAACGGGAAGCCGCCCCTCATCTTCGAGGTAGTCAATCTTCGCGCCGAGCGTGCGCAGCATCTCGATTCCCTCGGAGACGGGACGCTCTCGCATTCGCGCACTCCCGTCAATCGTGATTGGCTTCCGCGCCAGCGTCGCCAGCGCGATCATGAAGCGTGTGGGCGTTCCACCATCACCAAGGGTGACGCTCGAACCTCCCGGCAACCGTCCAGTGCCCTCGACTTCCACACAGGAATCCTCTCGACGCACCGTTGCCCCCGATGCGCGAAGCGCGTCCATGAAACGGTTCGTGTCATCTGCGTGAAGGGGTTCCTCAAGCCGCGTGCAACCCTCCGAAAGCGCAGCCAACATCAGGAAGCGGTTCGTCTCGCTCTTGGAGCCAGGTGGCGTGACCTCGCCACGGAACGGGCGTGGTGCCGGGATGATCGACACCTTTTCAGACTTCTGTACTGTGGTCATTGCCGCCGTCAATCTCCCGCCGAGGACGCTGCACGAAACACCGCGACGACATCCTCTATCGGCACAACGTACAGGCGATTGTCGCCCTCGAAATCCACTGGGATCGCATGCTTTGGATGAAACAGCACACGGTCGTAACGCTCCACCGAGTAATCAGGATCACGTTCGACCTGCGCACTCACCGCCACGACGCGCCCCGTGAGAGTCGGAATCTCCATTTTGTCTGGGAGATGAATGCCAACCTTCGTGATTTTCTTATCTTCGTCCTTTCGTATCAGGACTCGCTTGCCAACGGGCTCCACCGTTTCGAGCCGCTTGCTTCCTTCTTTCGGGCGCTGTGTCAACGGATCACACTCCTTGGTTTGGCCTCAGCAGCTCCAGTGCGTTCAGTCGTTTGGTGCCGGGAAGCCCTGTGGCGACTCGAGCGGCTTTGGATCACCCGCCGTGCACATGATCACCAGAAAGACGGTGGCAATCGCCAACAGGATTCCAACAATGATTCCGAGTTTGCGGCCAACATTGGACGGCGAGGGAGTCGCATTCATGAAGCGTGTGAGGATAGCATTTCGTCATGGCTTCCATCAGCACCCACACCCAGTCCGCTGCGGCGGGCGCCACCGATCCACTCACACTCATCGATGTGGATCATGTCCGCTTCTACGTCGCAAATGCCAAACAGTCGGCGTTCTTCTACGCGCACGCCTTTGGCTTTCAGGTGGAGCAGATCGCCGACCTCACAACCGGCTCACGTGACAGCGCCCAGTACCTGCTGACCCAGGGCAACATCCGCCTGCTGTTGGAGACGCCGCTTGCGTCCACACATCCGTCCGCGGACGAAGTCAAACTGTACGGCGACGGCATCAAGGACATCGCGCTGACCGTCTTCGATGCCGAACGGGCGTGGGAACAGGCTGTTCGAAATGGTGGCCAGTCCGCGTATGAGCCGCGAACGGTCAGTGATGGCACAGGGTCGGTCACGATGGCTGGCATCCGTACCTACGGACGCGTTGTGCACTCGTTTGTCAGTCGGCGCGGAGCGTTCGACCTGCCCGCGCTGAAGCAGGGTGGGCTCTTCTCGCCGGGGTTCCGCCGCATCGAGGGCTTCGCGCTCAATGAGTACAACCGCCAGAACCCCTGCGGCTTGAAGTTCGTGGACCACTGCGTGGGCAATGTGGAACTTGGCAAGATGAACCACTGGGTGCAGTGGTACGAGGATGTGCTCGGCTTCGCCATGTTCAAGCACTTCGATGACAAGGACATCGCCACCGACTATTCCGCGCTGATGAGCAAGGTGATGGCATCTGGCAACCATCTGATCAAGATGCCGATCAATGAGCCAGCTCCGGGCAAGCGAAAGAGCCAGATTCAGGAGTATCTGGAGTGGCACAACATGACGCCGGGCATCCAGCACTTGGCGCTGCGGACCGATGATGAACTCCGCAGCGTGGCTGAACTGCGCAAGCGTGGCGTGGATTTCCTCGCCATCCCGCAGACGTACTACGAGTCGGTGTGGGAGCGGGTGAACGGCATGCTGACAAAGCATGGTCACGAGGCAGTCAAGGAGGAGCATCAGCGGGTACGAGACCTTGGCATCCTTGTGGACGCCGACGAGGAGGGGTACCTGCTCCAGCTCTTCACGAAGCCCCTGCAGGACCGCCCGACACTCTTCTTCGAGATTATCTGCCGTCGAGGCAGCCAATCCTTCGGCAAGGGCAACTTCAAGGCACTCTTTCAAGCCCTTGAAGCAGAGCAAGAGCGTCGAGGCAATATGTGATTTGCGTGGCGGGTGGCTATTCTCGTCAGGGGAATGGCTCACACAGATCCTCCGAAGAACGCAGACGACCCACAGCCCGACCGTGATCCTTTTGAAGGTCTCGGCTCGGATGATCTGAACCTTGACCTCGATCTGCCTGAACTGGACAGTGTGGACGGCGAGGAGGTGGTGGAGGCGCCAAACGTCAGCGACCCGCAACCCAGCCCCGCTCCTGGAGCAAAGGCCGAACCAGCTCTGAATGCGTCTGTCGAGGGGCGACGGCCTCGTGGAAGGCGCACGTCTCTGGTCATCGCCCTCGCCGCAAGCTTGATGCTGCTCCTGCCGCTTGGCTGGCTCGGCTGGGCGTTCATGCAGGACCGGAGCGAACTCGATGGGATCGACTCGAGTCTGGACTCCGCACGCAACGCTGCTGAGCGGACGAGTGATGCGCCGGAAGATGGACCAGAGCGTCAAGCGGCGCAGGCACTCGTATCAAGAATCAACGCCATCGACTCCGCCGGGTGGTGGGACAGGGTCGTCATTCGCCTCATTGCAGCGGATGACATCAGTCGACTGAAGTCAGAGGCTGGCGAATTGACCGGGCTGCTGAGCCGGCGAAGCGCAAATCGTGCTTGGTGGCGGGAACGCATGGCAAAGCTCGATGAAGAACTCGCGGCAAACGAGCGAACAATCGCCCAAGTGGAGGCAGTCAAGGAGGAGTTGGCGACGCCCCCACTGCCACACGACGGCGATGGCGGCGTCAGCCAAGAGGCCATCGCCGCGACACAGGGAAAGATCGATACCGCTCTTGCAGAGTTGGTTCAGCTCCAAGCGCAGGCAGTCGCTGTGTTCGCAACGGCGGCACAATCCGCGGGTGCCATCGACACTCTGGACGATCTGACCGCACTGAATGCAGCCATCGATGCCGAGACGGCCATCGATCGGCGCCCACCCGAACTCGCGCAAGCCAAAGAAGCCGCGCAACGTGCAGTCGCCGCGGCGCGCGACGTTCTTGAACGCCGCGACGCTGTGCTCAAGGATCTCGAAGACCTTCAGGAGAGCGCCACTTCGCTTGACCGCGAACTGGCGGAGTCGTCTGCAGTACAGGAGCTCGAGAGTCGACTCGCAGCGATTTCGTTCGATGACTCCGACCCACGATTTCAACCCTGTGCCGCGCCAAGGACAGCCGCGCAGTTCGCCATCGATCAGGCGCGAACCGGAATTACAGCGCGTGACGCTGCCCTGTTGTGGCTGCAAGGTTGGCTGAAGAGGGTGAATGAAGCGCCCGACCTTGAGGGCCTTCTTGCAGATCTGCAGCAGTTTGAAGGCGAGACACCCCCCGCCTCGGAACTTCAGGTGGTTCAGAGCGCATCACTGGACTTTGCGGCGCGTGTCAGAAGTCGCACAGAAGAACTCGTGATCGAAAAGGCAGAGCGCGAGGCATCTCTTGCCCGTGCTGCCGCATGCGCTGCACGGCTTGAGAGCTTTGCATCTGCTT
>VGYQ01000002.1 GCA_016872915.1 Planctomycetota bacterium
CTCACGCTGGGTGCGTTTTCTTCGACTTTCGGAGCATGGCAGGCAGTTCCTGCCGAGCGCCAAGCCTCACAGATCGCCGTGCTGCCCATCCGCGGCGCGATCGATGACATCACAGCGCTGTCCCTTGCACGTCGGGTGGAGATTGCCAGACAGCGCGGCGCCACAGCCATCGTGCTTGAGATCGATACCCCCGGTGGTGATGTTGTGGCGACGCTGCGAATCTGCCACATGATCAAGCAAGAGTTCCCGCCGAACACTGTGGCTTGGATCCACCCACGCGCATTTTCAGCCGGCACCATCATTGCGCTTGCATCTCGTGAGATCGTTGTGTCGCCCGGCTCATCCTTTGGTGACGCCGCTCCTATCCAAGCGATTCCAGGGGCTGGACTCATCCCCCTGCCGGCCACGGAGCGCGCCAAACTGGAGGCTCCGCTTATTGCTGAAGTGGTCGATAGCGCCAGAGCGCGGGGATACGACGAGCATTTGGTGACCGCATTCGTACGTCTAGGAGGTTCGTTGTGGCTGATTCGCTCGGTGGAAGGTGACCGCACTGCTCTTGTCGACGAAGAGGAGTACCACGATCTTTTCGGGGAGGCTCCACCAAAGGCAGCGCTGGCCGATGTGCCTGATGTACCGCCCACCGAGGTGGACGGAAGTGTCGCGCAACAGTTGCTCCCAATGTTCTCCAACCGGTCGCAGTCCAAGACTCCAGAACCCACCGAGCAGGCCGACAAATCAGACGAGGTGGATCCTGATACCGAGCCTCGACTCTCGCGCGCACGATTGACCGCAGTGGAACGCGCCAACTGGACTTTGGTGGAGCAAGTCACGCGCCCTGATCAACTTTTAGTGCTTTACCCTCGAGAAGCGATCGAACTTGGACTTGCTCGTGGCATCGTTGGAAACGATGCGGAACTGGCACGGTGGTTTGGCGCAACGAAGATCGAGCGCCTCGAAGAGAGTTGGTCGGAGTCTCTCACGCGCTTTCTTGTGTCATGGCCCATTCGCATCGTGCTGATCGTGCTGATGCTGGTTGGCTTCGTCATCGAAGGCTTTACCCCCGGCTTTGGGTTCTTTGGCGGCGTGGCTGCAGTATCCCTGCTGCTCCTCGTGGGCGCTCCAGCGCTGGTGGGACTCGCCGATTGGTGGGAACTCATCGCGGTTGTGCTTGGGCTTGCACTTGTTGCCCTCGACATCATTGTGTTGCCGACGGGCGGCTGGGTAGCGGTGATCGGTGGGGCCATTTTGCTCGGTGGACTTGTCTCCAGTTTCGTGACGCGCGACCTGTCGACAGCGGTTGGTCAGCAGCAGATGTTCTTTGGCATCGGGTCCGTACTTGTCTCCCTTTTCGGCTCCGCCGCCATTCTTTGGTTTGCGGCTCGATCGCTGCCGCAGTCGCCTCTGCTGCTCCGTGCTGTTCTGCAGTCCGAGACGGCGGCGGGCTCCGCGCAGCCACGTGTATCCAAGCACGTGCCCATGGTTGGCGAGAATGCCGTGGCGATGACGACACTGCGGCCGTCCGGCCGGATTTCCTGCGGCGGAAAGCTTCTCGATGCCTGCACCACGGGTGAGTTCGTCGATGCTGGCTCTCTGGTCCGCGTTGTCGGCGTGCGAGGCGGCACAATCGAAGTCGAACCTACGATGCCCCCGGTACCGAGCACGCAGCCGCACCCATCATCGAATCGCGAGACACAAGCATGAGCATCGTCGCACTTCTGCAAACCGCTCCGTCATCCGCGCCGCGCGACGAGGTCTATCTCTTGGTAGCTCTTGGACTCCTCGGACTCGCGCTCGTCTTGCTGGTTCTCGAACTCTTCGTGCCGACTGGTGGCGCACTTGCCATCATGACAGGCGTCGCCGCCGTTGCTTCGATCGCCTCCATGTTCATCTACGACGCGGTTTATGGCGCCGTCTATCTCGCAATGCTTTGCGCCGGAAGTCCGCTTGTACTCCTCCTCGTATTCAAGGTGTGGTCGCACACGCCGATCGCACGTCGGATGATCCTGCAGCAGGGCGCGGACGGAGCGGCGCAGTCCGATGCGATGCAGACGGAAACCGCAGACCCATCGGTCGCCCCGCGCGGCAAGGCAGCGGCTGCGCTCACGGCGCGCCTTGCCGAGTTGGTCGGCCACAGCGGCATCGCGGTTACCACGCTCCGCCCGATCGGTTTTGTGCGCGTGGACGGCCAACGCATCGACGCCGTTGCCGAAAGCGGTTTCATCACGGAAGGTGCTCCCATTGATGTCATTGAAGTCTTCGAGGGACAACTCAAAGTCCGTGAACGACGGGCTGAGTAGCATCTGGGCTCCATGGACACACCAACAATGCTCGCACTCGCCCCTTGGGCTTGGGTCGGTCTCGCCGTCCTTGCCGTTGTCGGACTCATCTTTCTGCTGATCATCGGTCAGTACCTGCAGTTGTGGTTGCAGGCGTGGCTCAGCGGTGCGCCCGTCAGCCTGATTGACCTCATCATGATGCGCCTTCGGAAAGTGAATTCATCCGTCATTGTCATCAACCGAATCAGCGCACGGAAGGCGGGACTCGACATCAGTACTCAGGCGATGGAAGCGCACTTTCTCGCGGGTGGGCGAGTGACCAATGTGGTGCGCGCCATGATTGCAGCTGAGAAAGCCGGCATCGACATGGCGTGGGACCGAGCCGTCGCCATTGATCTCGCAGGACGCGACATTGTGGATGCAGTGAATACCTCCGTGATGCCCAAGGTCATCGACTGTCCCAACCCCACTTCAGGCAAGCAGACGATCGATGCGGTTGCGAAGGACGGCATCCAACTGAAGGCCAAGGCGCGTGTCACCGTTCGCACCAACATCGCGCGGCTCGTCGGCGGTGCAACGGAGGAAACGATCATCGCTCGGGTGGGCGAAGGCATCATTTCGACAATCGGATCCGCCGAGGACCACAAGAGCGTGCTCGAGAACCCCGACAAAATCTCCAAGACCGTCCTTGCCAAGGGCCTGGACTCGGGAACGGCATTCGAGATCCTTTCGATTGACATCGCTGATGTGGACGTGGGGGAGAACATTGGAGCACAGCTGCAGGCGGCACAAGCGGAGGCGGATACGAAGCGCTTTCAGGCACAGGCGGAGCAGCGACGCGCAGCTGCTGTGGCCCAGGAGGCTGAGCACAACGCGGAGGCACAAAAGAACCGCGCGCTCGTGATTCTTGCGGAGGCTGATATCCCCCGTGCGATGGCAGATGCATTCCGTGGCGGCAACCTTGGCATCATGGACTTCTACCGAATGAAGAATCTGAACGCGGACACCGATATGCGCGCATCGATCGGCAAGGGCACCGCCTGATCCACGGCTGGCGTCCGCGTCATTTGTCGTTCGCATGCCGCAGACGAGGGGCCGGCATGAGTCACGCGCTGAACCACTGATCCCGAAGCACACGTCGCATGCCATGGTCGCGGAGCAGATACGCGGTTCGCCACCGTTCCGCCGCACCACCGAGCCACGGAGCGCGCCCGGCAGTGCGATCAATCCGTCCCACCGCAGCTTGCATATCCGCAAGCGTCACGCTCGCCCTGCCGGACGCAACCGCATGCCACCGCGCAACCCACCCGACCGTTGCCACCGAAAGCGCAAGCGCAGCCGTCCCGTCGACCGCGCTCCAGCCATAGGCACCGCTGCCCCACACGCGCCCACCTTCGACTCGCGTACGCAGCCAGCGCGTAACAAGTTCGTCGATCAATGTGGAGTCTTCCGATCCCACCGCAGGAGGCATCGAATCGACCGCACCGAATCGTGCACCGGTGGGCCAACCCAGACCGATGCTTGGGATGACCGCAGTCGATCGACCGCGTTGCCATCGCATGCTGCGAAGCAACTGTTGAACGGTCGCGCGTGCGCGCGATGGAGCGCCGGCTGCAAGCGGCTTGGGATCTTCTGTCCGCGCAAAGACCGCGCCGCGCAGCATCGCGCGTTGACGGCTCGTCGCCGGCATCAGAGGCGGTCCTGCCAATTCGTCGGGCAATGCACCAAGCAGAATGTCCAGCAGTTCTGTCCATCGATCACCCCGTACCGACGCCAACTTTGCTGCCGAAAGCGTTTGTGCGATCCAACCGAGTCCGTCGATCCGAGTGGAGAGCGGATGTGCACTGTCGATCCAACGAACCACCCGCCGCTCAAGAGCCTCCAGCTCCCCCGGCTGCGAACGAAGTCCCTTGGCAAGAGGCGCATTGGGTGTGACAGCGAGTGACTCTGGAATGCCACGAAGTGCGATCCGAAGTGCCTCCACTTCCTGACCGCGCAGGGGGTCGCCGCGATTCGCCGTCACGCTGCCACACGCAAAACTCACGCCGAGCCGCGACACGTGTGCATCTGGAGAGAGCGTGTAGGGGAACATCTGACATGCGAGCGGCTTCTCTGCGAACCCGTCGCGTGCATGAATGCGGCACTTGCCATCCTCCTGAAGGAACACGCATGCTCCATCCGCTCGCTGGCGCAAATAACGCTGGCCACGAAACTGCACGACAGGATCAAATCCGAGTTCGCTTTGCCACCGCTGCTGTTCGATGCGCCGTACATCGGCATCGCGCAGCTGCACTGAAAAGTCACGGCAACAGGAACCGCATCCATGACAGGAATAGCGCTGATTCGGCGTCGCAAGCGGCAGAATGGGAAGCTGGAGTGGCATGCTCACCGTGCTGCGAGCGCCAAGCGTGCAAGCGAGTGCGCGATTGCGCGCGTCGCACTCCCCCGATGGCTCAGGGCGTTCTTCTGCTGTGGCGTCAGCTCTGCTCCCGAGACACCGCTTGAACGGACGCGAAAGAGAGGGTCGTAGCCGAATCCGTGGACGCCACGCGCTTCGTGACCGATCCAGCCATGAAGAACGCCTTCCGACTGGGCAATCACCCTTCCATCCTTGGCTGCAACGCACATGGAGCAAACGAAGCGTGCCGTACGCAGCGCATCCGCCACGCCCGACAGACGCGACAGCAACTTCGCGTTGTTCGCCGCATCACGCGTGGCACGATCGCCGTCCACTCCAGCCCAGCGGGCGCTGTGCACACCAGGTTCGCCACCGAGTGCATCGACTACCAGGCCTGAATCATCCGCCAGCACCAACCGCCCCACGACCGATGCATAGGCCAGCGCCTTGATACGAGCATTTTGCGCGAATGTTGTGCCACTTTCATCGGGCTCTGGGGCGTGATCCGCGCCGACATCCTTCAGCGAGAGCACGCGCCAACCAAGCGCGCCCAACACACTGCGAACCTCATCCACCTTGTGAGGATTTCCGCTTGCGACGACAACTTCCTGCATCTGCGCCTCTGCGTCGCCGATCATGTCTGCAGAACACCTGTGCGCAGCGCACCATCGGTCGGAGCCTGCGCCGCAATCTGCACGGCGAGCAGCAGTTCCTCGCGCGTGCGATGCGGTTCGATGATGCGGTCGACCCAGCCGCGGCTCGCCGCGTATCGGATGTCCTGTTGCTGCGTGTACGAAGCGGTGATCGCGGCAAGCAATTGCTTCCGCATCGCCTCATCGACCACCTCACCACGCCGCTCGCGTGCAGCGAGGTCGATCTGCAGAAGGGTGTTTGCCGCCTGCGCAGCACCCATGACAGCACAGCGCGCGGCGGGCCATGCGAGCGTCAGCAGCGGATCGAATGCGCGACCGCACATCGCATAATTACCGGCACCATAGGAGTTGCCGACGATCAGCACGACCTTCGGAACGACGGAGTTGCTCATGGCGTTCACCATTTTGGCGCCAGCGCGGATGATGCCCCCCTGCTCACTGTCGCGTCCAACCATGAAGCCCGTCGTGTCATGCACGAACAACAGCGGAAGACGCCTCTGATTCACATCGAGTATGAATCGTGCCGCCTTTTCCGCGCTGTCGTCGTAAATCACGGCCGGCATGCACTTCGCCGTGGATGGCCCAGCCTTACCGCCCGCCATACGCCGCTCGGTCATGCAGCGCTGATTCGCGACGATCCCCACAGGGAACCCGCCCAGGCGCGCGTAGGCACACACGATCGACGGTCCGTACTCCGCCTTGTATTCGTCCATTGAATCGCGATCCACAAAGCACTCAAGCAGCGTGCGCATGTCGTACTGACTGCCTGGCTCACTCGAGTGAATGTCATAGACCGACTCGCCAGTGCGTGAGGGCGCGAGCGGTTCGCATGGTGGTTTCAGCGCAGGACATGCGGCTGCATTCGCATCCATCAGCCGCCGCATTCGATCGATGCACGCTGGGTCATCTTTCTCGCGGAAGTCGATGGTGCCTGAAATCTGCGCATGCATCTGTGCGCCGCCAAGCTCCTCGCTCGACACTTCCTGTCCGATCGCTGCCTTCACGAGTGCGGGACCGGCCAGGTAAAGACCACTGCCCTCGGTCATCAGCAATGTGTCGCACAACACCGGCAGATAGCCGCCGCCCGCGACGCAGTTGCCCATGATCGCGGCATACTGCGGAATTCCATCTGCACTGATCACCGCGTTGTTGCGAAAGATGCGGCCAAAGTCATCTGTGTCGGGGAACACATCTTCCTGCAGCGGAAGAAACACGCCCGCGCTGTCCACGAGATACAAAAGTGGCAGCCGCGCGCGCCGCGCGATCTCCTGCGCACGGATGATCTTCTTGCAGGTCATCGGGAAGAATGCACCGGCCTTCACCGTCGCATCGTTGGCAATCACCATGCTGAGCCTGCCTTGCACGCTGCCGATGGTGGTGACAACACCTGCACCGGGCGCTCCGCCGTACTCGCGGTACATGTTCCATGCCGCCATCAACCCGCACTCCAGTGAACGCGTATCGGGGTCGAGCAGCAGTGCAATCCGCTCACGAGCGGTAAGCCGTCCATGACGATGCTGCCGCTCCGCGCCACTTGCCCCGCCCCCCTGCTCGATCGATGCCGCGAGCACCACCCACTCGTCCGAGGCGCCGCGCAGCGACGTGGTTGCGGTCTTCATAGACAGCAGGATAGGCGGTCGAAACGCGCATTCTTGCCCCGATCCCTGCCAGCGTGGCAGTTATCGGATAATGCAAGGCTCGAATGCCATTGCATTGACCTGCCCGCGGACCCCTGCTACCCTTTGTGGCTCAATTCAAAGGCACAGAAACGCTCCCGCGACGGGGGTCAGACAAAGGAATCCATGATCACGACGACCGAACGAGCGCCCGTCATTGCGGCGCACCGAAAGCACGACAAGGACTGCGGTTCGACGGAAGTGCAGATCGCACTTCTGACGCAGCGGATCAACTCGCTGCAGGACCATTTCAAGGCACATACGAAGGACCACGCGGGGCGACGGGGACTGCTCCTGATGGTCAGCAAGCGCAACGGCCTGCTCCGCTACCTCGCCGAGACCCGGCGCGCGGATTACGCATCGCTCATCAAGAAGCTCGGTCTACGCAAGTAGCCCACACATCATTCACCCCCGTGGGTGGCAGTCGCTTGTGCGCAGCGCTTTCTGCGCTCCAGCCTCTGCCACGGCGGGATCTTCCGCCACAGCACCCTCGACTCTGAGAACTGCGGCATCACACCGCGCAGCGTGTTCCAAAGGACAAACGCTCCGCAACGCATTGACTGAAAGGCAATCATGACAACTCGACAGCATGTTTCAGTGGAACGCGAGATTGGTGGTCGCACCTACCGCCTCGAAACCGGCAAGATCGCAAAGCTCGCAGGAGGCGCAGTCGTCGCCACCTACGGGGAGACCGTGCTCCTCGCCACCGCCGTTCGCGCCAATCCGCGCCCCGGCATCGACTTTTTCCCGCTGACCTGCGACTACCGTGAAAAGGCACCTGCCGCGGGCAAGTACCCGGGTGGATTCCGCAAGAAGGAAGGTCCACCAAGCGAGAAGGAAATCCTCACCATGCGCATGATGGATCGCCCGATCCGTCCTCTGTTCCCCGAGGGATTCGTGGATGAGGTGCAACTGCAAGTCCTCGTCCTTTCGCACGATGGACAGAACGATTCGGATGTGCTCGGTTGCAGCGCCGCGGCAGCAGCACTGCACCTCTCCGATGCGCCGTTCAACGGCCCCGTCGCGACTGTCCGCGTGGGTCGCATCTTCATTGATGATCAGCCAACCTTCGTGATCAACCCCACCCAAGCGCAGATGGAGTTCAGCGACCTGGATCTGGTGCTCTCTGGTCACTGCGACGGCATCAACATGATTGAAGTGGGCGCGGCTGAAATCGGCGAAGCCGATATGGTCGAGGCGATCCGCTTCGGATACGACAACGGCGTTCGCCCGATCCTCGAACTCATTGAGGAGTTGCGCGTCAAGAGCGGCGCTCCTGCGAAGCGTGCGGGCGATTCCGTGGCACCGAGCGCAGAGGTGATGGCGCTGGTGAAGGAGAAGGCATACGACCAACTGCTGAAGGCGCGCCAGATTCACGGCAAGCAGGCGCGCAACGACGAAGTCGATCGCATCAAGAAGTGGGTCATCGATTCGTCATTCGCCGTGCCAGCTGGACTGAGCTACACCGATCATCTTGCTGCAGAGAAGCGCCTCCGTGAAGCGAAGGAGAGCCTGCGTCTTCTGGAGAAGAAGATCACGCACTATCTCGTGGCCGAGAAGGGCGTGCGTGCCGACGGACGTGGTCTCGACCAGATCCGTGCGCTCGATATGAGCGTTGCGCTGCTGCCCCGCACGCACGGTTCCGCATTCTTCCAGCGCGGTGAGACGCAGTCGGTGGTGACCTGCACGCTTGGCACCACCAAGGACGAGCAAATCGTCGATGGGCTCATGCCCGAGTACGCAAAGAAGTTCTTCCTGCACTACTACTTCCCTCCATTCTGCACGGGTGAGGCCGGTCGAATCACGGGACCTGGTCGCCGCGAGATCGGACACGGGGCGCTCGCGGAGCGTTCGCTGCTCGCGATCCTTCCGAGTTCAGAGGACTTTCCGTACACCGTCCGTCTGACGAGCGAGATCACGGAGAGCAACGGCTCCTCCAGCATGGCAAGCGTGTGCGGCGGCTGCCTCGCTTTGATGGATGCGGGCGTGCCGATCAAGGCAACCTGCGCAGGCATCTCCGTCGGTCGCTTCACCAGTGGAGATGGTCGCGTGACGCATGTCACCGACATCATCGGTGAGGAAGACTTCTTCGGCGAGATGGACTTCAAGGTTTCCGGCACGCGCGATGGCATCACAGGCATTCAGCTCGACCTGAAGGCACGCGGCCTCAAGATTGATGAGATCGTTCAGATCTTTGAGCGTGCCAAGCAGGGACGACTGTTCCTGATCGGCGAAATGGAGAAGGTGCTCGCCAAGCCCCGTCCAGACATTTCACCGAATGCGCCGCGCATCACCATCGTCAAGATCGACCCGGAGAAGATCGGCAAGGTCATTGGTCCTGGTGGCAAGATGATCCGCAGCATTCAGGAGCGCACGGGTGCGCAGATCGACATCGAAGAGGATGGCACCGTCTTCATCGCCTGCTCGAACGCCGAAGCCGCCGCGCAAGCGAAGGCAGAGATCGAGGCGCTCGGAGCAGAGATCAAGGTCGGCACGATCTACGACGGAAAGGTCGTCTCGATCAAGGAGTTCGGTGCGTTCGTGGAACTCGCGCCAGGCACCGACGGCATGGTGCATGTCAGCGAACTCGCCCACGGCTTCGTGCGCAATGTGACCGAGGTGGTGAAGATTGGCGACCAGATCAAGGTCAAGGTCATCAACGTGGATGACACCGGTCGCATCAAACTTAGTCGCAAGGCATTGCTCGATCCGCCAGACCCGGCGCTCGTCCCCGCAGGTGGCGAGGGCGAGAACGATGGCGGTGGCGGCGGCGGTGGTGGCGGTCATCGCCGCGATGGCGGCGGCGGGCGTGATCGCGATCGCCGAGGCGGTGGGCGCGACCGACGCTAAGCGACAGGGCCCATTTCAGCCGTGAGCCGAGGTGCTTTGCGATTGCATAGCGCCTAAGTTGTGCCGTTGTCGGTATTTCCGAGATGACCTCGGTGGATGGACTATTGAAAACCTACTCAAAAGCCATTGAATGGCTGATCGTTGACTAGGCCTCTCCGGTCGATTGGGAGGTTCTGCGCACTCGGGCAGCGTGCAGGAACGGACAACTTCTTCCCATTTCCCATTTGCACAATGCCGATTTCTGATGCACAATCCGACACTAGGGGCGTCCCCCCCCTATCTGGCAGTTTCAGATAGGTTCCAGTTGTGAGCAGTTTCTGAACATTTCGCACAGTTTTCGTTTCGTGGAGGAATGCATGTCGGACACCACTGAAAAGATCGTGAACTGTGAAGGCGTCGTGAAGTGGTTTGACGCTCGCAAGGGGTTCGGCTTCATCGTTGGTCCGCAGGGACAGGACATCTTTGTCCATTTCAGCGTGATTGACCAAGAGCATGGCTTCCGCACGCTTCGGGATGGCGAGAAGGTGCAATACAGCGCACAGAGCGGCCCCAAGGGATGGGCCGCGACGGCTGCAAAGGCAACGAGTCGCGTACCGACTGCGACTGCGTGAGACGGGTCCGTCTGGCTTCCAGATGGAAGCCACACCGAGGCCTCGGTTCGGCCAATCGTTCGTTTCTTCATTTCCTTTCTATCTTGGTTCCGCTGTGCTGTGGGCTGAACTGATCATCGGTTTCGGGCTGGGGTTGCTCTTGGCATCCATTATTTGGTACGCCGTGGTCGGTCGCCGCATCGAACGTGCGTTCCGCGCAGAGCGGCAGTCCATCGAAGCCGAGCGGTTGGCGGAACTCGGTGCCATGACCAGCGGTCTGGCACACGAAATCAAGAATCCACTCTCGAGCATTGTGCTGAATGCCCAGCTGCTGCGCGAGGGAGTGATCGATGCAAATCTGCCCGAGGCCGATGCCGTGCCGTTGATTCGCAAGGTGGACTCACTCGCGCGTGAGACCACACGGATCCGCGCGATTCTGGAGGACTTCCTTCGCTACGCAGGACGATTCCGCCTGCACCGTCAGCCACACGATCTCCGCGATGTGGTGGGCGAACTGCGAGACTTCCTGCTGCCCCAGTCGGAGGCTGCGTCCGTCTTGCTGCGCACGGACCTGCCGCAGGACGCCGTGACGGCGCCTGTCGATGCAGATCTGATCAAGCAGGCGTTGCTGAATCTGATGCTGAACGCGATGCAGGCCATGGAGGCGAATCCAGCAGACGCGCGGAAAGAGTTGATTCTTCGCGTGGAGACCATATCCGCGCACCCGCGACAACCGGCAGAGGCGGTGATCCATGTCATCGATACGGGACCTGGCATCGCCGCTGCACGCCAGGAGGAGATCTTCCGGCCTTATGTGACGGAACGCCGCGGTGGTTCTGGACTCGGACTGCCTGTGGCACGCCGCATCGTGGAGGAACACGGCGGACGTTTGACGCTCTTCAGTGAAGTCGGCAAGGGCAGTGACTTCCAGATTCGGATCCCGTTGACTGCACCGCCGCAAGCCCCCACTGCGACCTCTGCGGCCGGATCCATACCGGCCTGACCGCGCGTCAGTCGATCCAGTCCTTCGCTTTCAGCCGCTCGGGGACGTAGACCTCTGTGACATAGGAGATGTCCTTCGTAATGAGCGACTCGACTTCCATCTTGAACCCATTGCGAAGCATCAGGGCGATCTCCTTCTGCCAGTGCTTCTTGCCCGCGAACCACGGGTACTCGGCGATCTGCTTCGCACGCTCCGTGTCGCGGTCGTTCAGCGCGATCTTCACATCGTCGCTGAGTTCGCATCGCGTGTAGTCCGCCGAGCGGATGCCCAAGTACTTCGCATCGGGGATGGCCATGCGCTGACTCTCGAACGCAAGATTGATCGATCCCTGCTTGATGACGGAGTAGATGTAGTGCCCCCAGGGGTCACAATCGAGCAGGCAGATGATCGGCAGACCAAGTTCATGATTCAGTCGGTACAGCAGGCGACGGACGCCGCGCGGAGGCTGCCCGCTTCCCTCCGTGAGGATGCAGTTGTGCTTCTCCCAGAAACGGTCCTCGTTGAAGCGGCTCCAGACCGTGTCTTTTTCCACATGCAGCACGAATTTTGCCTCGCACTTGCCGAACTGAATGATCGAAGGCTCACAGATTGAAGGGATGGCGTAACCGCCCGTCCCCATTCGGCGGCAGTCAATCGTGTCGCCATTGTCGATGACCGTGATGTTGCCGACCATTGTGCCGCGCTTCTTCGCGAAAAGATTGAGATTTTCTCGCAAAGTCGTCAACGCGACTTCAATGTCTTCCAGGATGGTGTCGGACTCCTCCTGATCCTCGAAGGTCTTCTCCTTCGTACCCGCGATGGTGTGCAGGCTCTTGTAGTACATGCCACGGAGACTCAGCGTCTTCTGCGCCTCGAGCAGATCCTTGCAGCCCTTGGAAAGAAGCAGTGTCTGCATGAACTTTCGTGCCTGCGCCGTGTTGAAAAGGTTTCGCCGAAGCGTGGCATCACCCATCTCGAGGAGGCGGCGCTTCTCGTTGTAGGACGTATTCGAGATCGTGCGCATCGGAACGTTCACGAATGGATCGTCTTCGGCAAGCGCTGTCTTCGCGACCGACTTTCCGAGCGATCCGATCTTGCCGAGCGTCTCCTCGCGAACCTTTCCCGTCGCCCCTGCTGTGCGCCGCGTGCCAGAATCACCGCCGCTGCCTGCGCTGCCTGATGCCGATGTGCTCTTGCGTGCCATGCGTCCTCCGCGCCCGCTCAGTTGCCGGACCCGCGCTTGCGCCGTGAACGCGGCGCATCGTCTTCACCGAACAGCGATCCCTGCCCCTTCGTGCCCTTCGCGGGCGCAGCCTCATCATCGCCGGCTGTTTCCTTTGGTGGAGCGGCAATGCGCGACTCCATGATGACCACGGAGTCGTCCTTCCCCAGCGGATCCTCATCCTTCACGCGCCGCCCCTCATCATCGAGCACCGCGTCCGCCTCCTCGGTTTTGCGCTTCGCGACTCGCATCAGCGAGTCATACACCTTCTTCGCGGCGGTCCCCGTGATCGACTCGGTCGACTGCGCGATCTCCCCGATATAACGCTCGAAGATGCTTCGGCGTTCACCCTCGTGTCGCATGCGCTGCTTGCGGCGCATGTAAATCCCAAGCTTTCGCCCGACCTCCTGAAGACCAAGCTTCATCTCCTTACGAATCTCGTCGTAGTCGGCAATCGCTTCCTTCGACTCGCTTGTGAAGGGAACCCACACGCTCGCCATGTGCACCATCACCACGAGTGGCCCCTCGGGGAGCGAGGCACGCGACTGGGAGAGCCCATAGTTGCGCCAGGACGTTTCGAGCACCGCCTTGAATGATGCACAGGCAGATTGCTGGTACAGCAGTGGCACTCGGTTGGCGTATCGAATGACGCGAATGAGTTCATCCTTCGGCAGTTCACCGCCGTAAGCAAGACCGACCTCAATCAGAAACGGATTGCCGCGGTACACGTCGGCAGGTCGAGTGCACGCCGTAAAGAACTCCGCACGAACCCCCTTGAGGAGCCCAGAAAGCAGCGCCTTCGTACCGATGGGTACCAGGCAATCCGTAGGCGGCGCCATGATGCGTACTTCTTGAATCGCCTTGTAGATCGCCTCCGACTCCTTGTGACCGACCTGCTTGATCCATGTGCGGTTCGTGACACCCGCGCGTTCACAGATTTCCTTTGCAACGCTCGGCGAAACACGGGAGAACTCCTCCTGCAGGAACGATCCGATCTGCGTCCGCTCGGTGCGTTCCACCATTTGGATCAGGGTGCCGAGTTCAATCCCCTTCGGATGCGGCAGAATCTCCTTTGCTTCGGGCGGATGCTCATTCGTACCGCGCTTGAACTCGATTGTCTCATTGGATGGATTGACGAAGGTGATTCGCGCATGCGGATTCGCGATCGCGGTCTGATCGAGATACTCGTCGACGGACTGTCGGCCGCCCTGATATCGCCCCTCCATCTCGATGCTCACCTGAGTGCCGTGTCCGTCCGGGAAGAGTCCGTCGTCTTCCGGATGCTCCGTTTCACTCACAACATCTGCACGGTTCTTCGACGTGTCCATCTTCAGGAGCACCTCGACTGCCGGCTTCTTCTTGCTTGTCTTCGAAATGATGAGCACGGGCTGACCTGTCGTCATCAGCCCATACATGCCCGCCGCCGAAATGCCTATGCCCTGCTGGCCGCGGCTCATCTTGAGACGATGGAACTTCGATCCGTACAACAGACGACCAAAGATGTTCTCGATCTGTTGGCGGACGATGCCCGGACCGTTGTCACGCACCGTGACCTTGAATCGAGTCTCAGACCGCTGGAGAAGCTCCACGCGAATATCAGGGAGGATGTGCGCCTCCTCGCAGGCATCGAGGGCGTTGTCGACAGCCTCCTTCACGGCGGTCATGAGCGCCTTGCGGGGGTTGTCGAAGCCGAGCAAATGGCGGTTCTTGGCAAAGAACTCGCTGACGGAGATCTCGCGCTGCTTCTGCGCCATCTCTTCCGCCGTGGCGCCGCGGCGACCATCAGCAGGTTTGGAGCGGGTCTTTGGAGAGGCATCCATGCCGGCGGCGATAGTAGCCATGCCGAAGCATCGGCAAAAACCCACACGAAAGTGCAGCCAACTCACAGGGTGCATCCGCTCACAAGACCGAAACTCGCCGCTACCATCTCGCCCCTTCGAACCAATCGAGTGCGATTCGCTGCGGAGTTCACCCCCCCCAAATCGGAAGGATTACCCCCATGGAAACCACCCTCATCATCTTGAAGCCAGACGCGGTTCAGCGCGGACTGATCGGCGCGATCACCTCCCGCTTTGAGCAGAAGGGTCTTCAGGTGGTCGGCATGAAACTCATGCGTATTTCGCAGGAATTGGCGGCGGAGCACTACAAGGATCACGCAGGCAAGCCGTTCTACGCCGGTCTGGTTCGCTTCATGACCAGCGAACCGGTCGTTGTGCTTGCCCTTCGCGGCATGGGAGCGATCGGGGTGTGTCGCAACTTGATGGGCGCGACGTTCGGATCAAAGGCCGCCGCAGGAACGATTCGCGGCGACTTTGGCATTTCCAACTCTTTCAATCTGGTGCACGGTTCAGACAGTCCGGAAGCTGCGGCGCGAGAACTCGGCCTGTTTTTCAAGCAGGGCGAAGTCCTGGATTGCAAGCGTGCGATTGACCAGTGGGTCTACGACCACAGCGGTGGCAAGCCCGAGTGAACGCGGCGGAGGGTTGACCCCCTTCTGCAACGGAGGCCAGAGGCGATGCCAGCGCCCAGTGTGGGCGATCCATGTTGCACACGCAATAACCGCTTTTTTTGAATTTTGCTTGACCTTTGGGGGTGACTTGGGGGCACCGCGGAGACTTTGTGAAAAAAATCACAAAGTCGGCACCTCGCGGTCGATGGCCGCCGTAGAACTGATCACGCGGAAATGTCGTGTGCCGCGTTTGTGTCAGGCAACGTCGTTGGATCATCGCTTGTTCGGATCAGCGCCCAAGCGTGGCGCGCCCCCAAGGAGAGTCACAATGCCAAAGACCATCACACAGTCACGACCCAAGACAAGCCGCGCACGCGCGGTGACGCCAAGCGAGAGTGCCATCGCGGTGCGCCGTTCGGCACCGAGCATCGCTTTTGGCGCGACGCGCCTGCAAGGCAACTTCACTGAGGCGCAGCGCGCAACGGTGGAGAAGCTGATGCTCGAACAGATCGACTTTGTGGACAGTGCGGACTTCCGACGCGCCAATGCGCAGCGCCGAATCATGGAAGATCCATCGCCCGTCCCCTCCCCTGACACAAAGTGGTACCAGCCCCTTCTGAGTGATCGCCTGGGAAGCGGAAGCCTGCAAATGCCCAACGCACCGCGCTCCGTGGTTCTGACCGCAGCGCAGGAGCGGGTCATCTTCGCGCAGCTCAACTTTTCGCGCTTCTGCGCGGCGAAGGTTCAGCGGCGCATGAAGCGCGAAGGGGTGAATGCGCAGTTGGCGCGAGAGCTTCTTGCATGGTTCGACCGAGCCGAAGCGATTCGCACGCAGATCGCCGAAACCAATCTTGCGCTCGTGCTGGCGATGGCCAAGCGTGTTCGTTCGGCCGAACTGGATTTCGGGGACCTCATCAGCGAGGGCAACATGGCGCTGATGCGGTCCGTGGATAAGTTCGATTTCAGCCGCGGCTTCAAGTTTTCCACCTATGCATGTCGCGCGATCCTGAAGGCCTACAGCCGTCTTGGAATCAAGACGCAGAAGCACCGCAAGCACTTCCCTGTTGAATTCGATCCCGAATTGGAACGCGCCGATCACGTTGGCGAAGTCCGCTCGGCACGCGAGTCCGACACGCTTCGGGAAATGACAGACCTTCTTTCGGAAGGTCGCGCGGGCCTGACAGAGATCGAGCGGAGCGTGATCTTCCACCGCTTCGGACTCGACCGACCAATGGAGTCGTCGCAGTTGACCCTCGAGCAAGTAGGCGGCATCTTGGGCGTGACGAAGGAACGCGTACGGCAGATCCAAAACAAGGCGCTGGAAAAACTGCGCTTTGCCTTGGCATCAAACGATCGCCAATTCGATGCAGTTCCGGCCCTTGCCCGCAACTAAGCCCCTCGACAAGTGTCGGAATTCAGGCGCGCGCCGTCTCGCCTCGCGACAAAGCGATCGTGACAACGGCTGTCGTCATGAGGTGGAGGACAGCAAACACGATGAGAACCGTGGAGTAGTCCGCGAAGGTTGGCTCCGTGCCTCCGAGTGATGCAAGCAAAAGCACAGACAAAACCGTTCCGCTGAGGAAGCCGATATCGCCCGAAGCGCGAAATGCACCCAGTGTGACGGCAGATGCGCCCGACTGGACTGTCAGCGATACGGAACTGGCAAAGAGCCCACTCGCCGATACGCCAACGATCAACATCACAAGCCCGAGCACAGCAGGATTGGCACTCGCCACGGGGAGAAGCGCAAAGGACGCCGCATAGGACAGCCCAGAGATCAGCCGAACGCGTTTCGCTCCAAAGAGATCGCAAAGCCACCCACAAGGTCCAGTACCGAGTGCCATCAAAAGCAGTGGCAGCCCCACCAGTACTCCTCGAACAAGCGGCGAGTAGCCGAGCACCTGCGCAAGGGCAATCGGCAGCGTTCCCGTGAGAAGTCCACCTGTAGCCCGATCCACAAACGCCATCGCGAGCGGCGGCCAGACTCGCTCCGTTGTTGAGCCACTCGCCGTCGATTCATCCGCGGCGCGCACCGGCACACGGGGGAATGAATCCATGCGCCGCCAGCGCCAGGCAAGAATCCCAACAAGTGCACTCAGCGCAGCAGAAACTCCAAAGAGCCACATTGCAGAGCCCACTCCTTGCACTTGTCGCACCACGACGCCACCAAGCACCGCGCCAAGACCAAGACCGATGAGCAGAGGCGATGATGCAATCCCAAGGCCGACGCCGACACGACCAACCGAGCGCCCCCGGACGATGTCGAACAGCGCCGCAAACACCAGCACGTCCGTGACTCCCTCGAGGCATCGGAGAGCGAGCGTCCAACCGATCCCGAGCGGCAGCGCCATGACGGCAAGGAGCACGCCATCGGCGAGTGACGCAGCGATGAGAACAGTCCGCGAACCCCAAGTGCGACGCACCGCCCACAAGAGTGGCACGGCGACGAGCGCGCCGAGCAGATTGATACCGTTGAAAATCTGTGCCTCTGGCGCAGAAGCTCCATAGCGATCCACAAGCAGTTCCTTGACAACGGGCGCTGCCATCGTGTCGGGGATAGCGGAGAGCAGGATCAGCAGCAGGAGCAGCGGATGCACAGGTCGAGCCTAGCACTGCACATCTCCGCAGGCACTTACACTGACGGCATGGCCGCTTCCAAGCTGTTCCCATCATGTACGGATGCACTCCGAGGCGTGGTCAGCGATGGCATGCTGATTGCGGTTGGGGGCTTCGGGCTCTGCGGTATCCCTGAGCAACTGATTCTGGCGCTGCGCGAGAGCGGCGCACGCAACTTGACCATCGCCAGCAACAATGCGGGCATCGACGACTGGGGACTTGGCTTGCTGCTGCAAACCAAGCAGATCCGCAAGATGATCTCGAGTTATGTCGGAGAGAATGCAGAGTTTGAACGTCAGTTCATGGCTGGTGAGCTCGAAGTCGAATTCACACCGCAAGGCACACTCGCCGAGCGCCTGCGGGCGGGCGGCGCGGGTATCCCGGCGTTCTTCACCAAGACGGGCGTAGGAACGCTTGTGGCTGAGGGGAAACCGCATGAGGTCTTCGACGGCGAAAGCTTCGTGATGGAACGCGGAATTCGCGCTGACGTTTCACTCGTCAAGGCCTGGCGGGGTGATACGGCGGGCAATCTGGTCTTCAGAAAGACCGCGCGCAACTTCAACCCAATGGTTGCAGCGTGCGGCAAGCTCTGTGTGGCCGAGGTCGAGGAGATCGTGCCCGCAGGAACACTCGATCCTGATCACATCCACACTCCCGCCATCTTTGTAGACCGACTTGTGAAAACGGTGAGTGAAAAACGGATCGAACAGCGGACTGTGCGAAGCACCACATAGAGTCCGATAATGATACAATCTCCTTGTTTCCACGCTGCCGGGAACTGGTGGTGCCTGAGCCAGTCAAAAGACTTGCTCACAGTGGCATACATTCTCGGTTCGTTCGTTCATGAACTGGTGAGAAAGATTGTGTGACCAGCTCGCACTTCGCTTCGAGAAGGAAAGCACCTATGAGGACACCGCGGATACTCGTTGCATGCGCCATCGCTGCCATTTTCCAGATGGTCTCCCCCTGTTCGGTCGCCCACGCGCAACTCGGAGCGAACGCTGGCTTTATCGAGGCGTTCCAGCCCGACTTCCTTTCACGCGACATGGTGGTGTTTGCAGATGTGCTCGAACTCGATGAAGCGCAGCAGGCGGTTCTCGAGAGCCTTCTCAACGACTACTCCGACAGCTTCAAACTTGGTACCGAAGGGTTGAAGGACAGAATGAAGGCGATGAAGGATCAGATCCTTGCAGCCGGTGATCAAGGTGCGATGGGTGTCATTCTCGGCCCGATCAACACCTGGACGGCGGAGAAGCAAAAGTTACGCGAGCGATTTGTCGAAAATGTTCAGGCAATCCTGAGCGATGAGCAGGTGGCTCGCTGGCCGAAACTTGAGTGGGCCATGCGGCGTGAAAAGGAGCTGCCGCGCGGCGTCTTGAGCGGAGAGAGTCTTGACCTTGTGACAATCGCTCGTGCCTCGGAGGTGCCGCCCGAAGTGATGAAGGCTTCCGCCAAGGAAATCACCAGCTACGAGAGTGCGATCGATGGTGCGCTCGCCGACCGAGCGCGGCAAATGTCCGAGTCGCAGGAACGGATCAAGGCGGCGCTTGTGAGCAACGACAACAGCGCGGGACTGCGGGAGATTGAATTGATTGTGGCAAAGCGTGTTGCCCTACGAGATCTGCAAGAGAAATACATCCCAATCCTTGCGACCGCATTTGGACCGCAATACGGCCCTCCCTTTCGCGACCGCGCACTTCGGGAGGCGTTTCCAACCGTCTACCGCCCAAGTTCGATGATTCCTTACTTCGCAGCTGCTCGCGAGTTGCCAGGGCTTTCGGCTGACCAGACCACCCAACTCAACGCGCTCGAGGCGGAATACAGCAAGTGGTATGCGCAGTGGCAGAACAATCTCGCCCAGGTGTACCGCACGGAGGAGCCCAAGAAGCAGTCGGAGGAGGCGCGGCGACGCGCCACACAGGGCCAGGCAAACGTTCCCAAGCCAAGCGATCCCTACAGGCCGATGCATGATGAGCGGGACCGCTACGACGACCAGACGCGCGAAACAATTTGCAAGATTGTCGGACCAGATTTATGCGAGCAGTTGCCAGGTGCGGCAAAGATCGCGGCGGCACAGCAAAGACCGATGACGGGCGCATCGAAAACCGGTGCGGAACCCACCCCAAACCTTGCACCGGATGGCGACATGGCTGAACCTCGCGGCGGGAGCCGAGGTGCGGAGAGCCGTGCACTTCCGTCAACGGGATCCCGCAGTTCGAACAAGGACGCACCAAAGTCCGCAGACTGAATTCATGACGCCGCCCGCCGCCGAATTACAACTCTCAGCGAACGGCACCAAGCCGAGCGAAAAGCCAGTCGGAAGCGCCGAGGCGGAAGCAACTCGCATACGCGATCGGTGCAAGGCGCTCGGAATCGAGTGGCTGGAGAAGGCGCCCGAGACAGATGCTGCCGCGATCAATCTCCTGACACCTGAGGTTGCCGTGCGCGTCCGAGCTGTTCCCTTCCGCATTGAAAAGGGGCGCGTTCATGTGGCGATGTTCAATCCACTTGACCTGATGGCGGCGGATGAGATTGCCACGCTCGCACGAATGCCGGTCACACGAATCGGACTTGAGCCGGCGCCCTTTGGCGATCTGATGCGGAAGGCGTATGGAACGACCGCCGCCCGAATCGCGGAGTCGCTCGCCGGCACGGGCGATGCGCCCGCCGAGGAAGGGGTTCACAATGTGGACGCGATCGAAGCGGCTGATGTACACCGCATGGCTGAGCAGCCGACCCTTATCAACCTGGTCAACCTGCTCATTCTGGAAGCGATTCAGAGCCGAACGAGCGACATCCACATCGAGCCGTTCGAGAACGACATCAAGATCAAGTACCGCATCGATGGCGTTCTGATCGAGCAGCCATCGCCGCCAAAGCACCTGCAGGCAGCGCTGGTAGGTCGCATCAAGATCATGTCGATGATGAACATCGCCGAGCGGTACATCCCGCAGGACGGTCACATCACGCTGCGCTTTGAGGGACGCAAGGTGGACCTTCGTGTTTCGACGGTGCCCACGATCTACGGCGAGAGCATCGTGATGCGAATCCTCGACAAGAGCAACCTGCCGCTCGACCTTCGCGGTCTTGGCATGAGCGATGCGCATGTCGCCACCATGGACCGGCTGATCGATAAACCGCATGGCTTGCTGCTGGTGACTGGTCCCACGGGATCTGGAAAGACCACCACCCTGTATGCGGCGCTCAGCAAGCTGTACGACCCGACGCTGAAGATCATTACGGTGGAGGACCCTGTCGAGTATGAGCTCGCGGGCGTCAACCAGATTCCCGTAAACCCCAAGCGTGGGCTGACGTTCCAGATCGGACTTCGTGCGATCCTCCGCCAAGATCCCGATGTCATCCTTGTCGGCGAGATCCGAGACAACGAGACGGTGGATATTGCCATCCGATCGGCACTCACCGGCCATCTCATTTTGTCCACGCTGCACACGAACGATGCGATCTCAAGTATCGGACGACTGACGGACATGGGCGCGGAGCCTTTTCTTGTCGCGAGCGTGCTTGAGGGGCTTCTCGCACAGCGACTCGGCAGGCGACTTTGCGCCCTCTGCCGAAAGCAAGTGCCGATGACAGAGGATTCGCGCGTGCGTCTGACAGCGACAGAAATCAATGGTTTCGGCGGGAAAGAGTGGATGCCAGGGGGCTGTGATGAGTGCAAAAACAGCGGATTCCGCAGGCGTCTTGGCTTCTTTGAACTGATCCGTATTTCCTCAGCGCTCCGACAAGGCATCGCCAAAGGAGTTCCTCTGGCGGAACTGAAGACGCTACTCGACGACGACTTCATGACCATGCGCGATGACGGCATACGCAAGGCGCAGTCTGGGTTGACCACCATCAATGAAGTACTCCGTGCGACACAGGATGTCGAAGATCTGACCGCATAGTCCTCCCATGCCCTCATTTCGGTACCAAGGCATTGGCTCTACAGGAGCCGGCATCATCGAGGCGCAGGATCGCTCCGAGGCGATGCGCATATTGGAGCTGAAAGGCGTGGTAGCAACCTCACTCGAGGAAGCACGCGAGAATGGTCAGCGCGTCCGAGTCCAAGGTGCCGCCGCAGCACCTATCCGACTCACAGCGCGTGGCAGGCCGACGATCGCCCGTACGGAGTTGGCAACCCTGGTCCGCAATCTTGCGACTGCCTTGGAGGCAGGTCTCCCGCTCCTTCAGTCTCTTCGCACCGTTCGCCGTCAGGCGGTAGGGCGGGCGCTTCCGGTGATCCTTGACTTCATCATTGAGCGCGTCGAGGCTGGTGTCACGCTGCACCAGGCAGCAAAGGAGTACGGGCCACCCTTTGACGACATGACCGTCGGCATGTTCCGAGCCGCAGATGCATCGGGACGAAATGCGGAAGTGCTGCACCAACTCGCGGACTTGCTCGACCGCTCGGTCGAACTCCGCCGAGAACTGGTGGGCGCCACCGTGTATCCGATGATCGTGGCAGGACTCGTGGTGGCGAGTGTGATCGTCCTCGTCACATTCGTTCTTCCGAAACTGATGAAGCCACTCATGAGTCAGCCTGGCGGTGGCGAGCTGCCATGGCCCACCACGGTGCTGCTGAACGTGGCCGACTTCACCGCGTCGTGGTGGTGGCTCATGCTGCTGGCCATCGTTGCAGCACTCCTCGCTTGGCGGGCATGGATCGCCGTGCCTACGAACCGATTGCAGATGGACCTCTTGCTGCTGCGGATTCCGATCCTTGGAACGCTGCTTCGCGATGTTGCCGTGGCGCGATTCACGCGCACGCTCGGGACGCTGGTCTCGGCGGGCATTCCGATCCTTCAGGCACTCCGCGTCGTGCGCGACACGCTTGGCAACGCCGCCATGATGGCCGCGATCGACCAAGTCCTTGAACGCGTGACCACAGGATCATCTCTTGCGGATCCTCTGGAACGGTCCGGACTGTTCCCCCCGCTTCTTGTGCAGATCGTGAACATCGGCGAGAGATCGGGTCGTCTGGAACCGATGCTGCTGCACGCTGCAACTGCGTTTGACCGGCAAGTCAACCAGTCGTTGAAAGTCTTTACCAAAGCCCTGCCACCCGTGTTGCTCATCGTCATGGGCGCCGTTGCTGGCTTCGTACTCAGTGGGATCCTGCTGCCGCTGCTGAAGATGCAGCAAGGTCTCGCTGGCTAAATACCTCATGTTTTTCCCCTTCCTCATCTTGAACCGATTTCACCTGGAGAACCAAGTCATGCGCCCAACTCATCACCCCACAGTTTCGTCCTCGCTGCACACGCAGCAGAACCGTTCGAAGCGGCGTACGAATGACCGCACTCGACGCGGCTTCAGTTTGCTCGAAGTCATCGTGGCCGTCACCATCGTTGCGATCCTTGCTGCCGTTGTTGCACCGAATGTGATCAAGTGGATCGGTGATGCGAAGACGAAGACGGCAAAGGCTGGCGTCAAACAAATCGCAAGTCAAGTGCGCCTGTACATGGTGGCATCTGGCTCGAGTACGCCACCCGATGACCTCATCGTCTTGACGGAGGGCGACAATCCTCAGATGGAGGGGGGAGCCAAGTCGCTCGACGATCCATGGGGCGGGCGTTACACCATCAAGGTGCCAGGCGACAGCGGCGCGGCGTTCGAAATCCTGAGCTATGGAGCCGACAAGCAGCCCGGTGGAGAAGGCGAGAATGCTGATATCTCGAGCGCACAGTGAGCAGATGCGCTGTGCCACATGACCTTCGAAAGAGGGGATGAGACTGATGCGCCGTGCGTTCACTCTGATTGAACTGATCGTCGCCATTTTGGTGATGGTCATCATCGGAGGGATGGTTGTGCCGCGCTTGGCAACCACGACGCGGATGGAGCAGGAGGCTGCAATCGATGCGGTGGAGGAGTTGCTTGCCACATACGCGTTTCGCGAAGCGATGTCAGCTGGTCAGCAGATCGCGCTCTGGCAAGATCCGAAGTCGGGCGACCTTTCACTTCTGGTCAAGGGATCGGCCCTCAGCACAACAGGCGACGTTCTCGAGAAGCAGGACTGGGAGCAGGATCGGATGAGCGACCCCGTGCATCTGCCGACGGCGCTCCGCCTTGTGGATGTTGTCATCGATGGAGAGCCCGTGACCGGGAGTGACTGGATGGCGCCGAGTGTGCCAGGTGGTGGACGCCCCTCGATCGAACTGAGGCTTGAATCTGATCTTGTCGAGGCGACCGTTTTACTTCCCTCATCAGCAATGACGCCCCTGCGGCAGCAGCAAGGCAGGCGCGAGGCGTTCACACGCGAACAGGTTGATTTGGATGGCGGCCTACGAGGAGAACGCTGGTGATGCCGTCCAGCGAGGAGTCCGGTGCAGGTATCCCGCATCGGCGTGGACAGCGTGCGTTTGCACTGATGGAGGTCATCGTGGCCGGGGTGATCTTGGCGATTGGCCTTGGCGCAGCGATCTCCCTCGCGATGCAGTCATTGACTGCGCAGCAGCGCGGCGAGCACGCTGTTCAGGCTGCCGCACTAATGGACGAACTGCTCGGCAGTCTGGTGACACTCGGCCCTGTGGAATGGAACAGGCAGTATCAACCATCCGGCGCATTTTCGTCCTTTGATCCCGGCTACAAGTACGCAGACTTTCAGTACGACATGAAGATCGAGGACGCGCCACAGGGCATGCCGTGCGATGTTCTCCTGATAGTGACGGATCCTCTCGGGCGCGAGTACCGATGTGCGACCCGTGTTGCGCTGCGGCTCGGCGAGGATCCAGATCCAGAGCGCAGTCCGCGCGAGCCGATTGATCGTCAGGGGTATTTTGAGTCCCTTGAGGAGGATGCAAGTGCAGCCAAGTGATCCCCTCTCCTCTACAGGGTTTCGGGCAGAGCGTCGGTGCCGCCATCCATGGGCGAGTTCCCCTGCCCCTCGGCGCCGCGGCTTCACGCTCGTGGAACTCATCATCGCGGGGATCATCGCTGTGATTGTGGTCGGCACGATCGGCGGATCGCTCCAACAGCTTGCGGCTGCGCGAGCGACAGCGCGCATACGTCTCACTGCCCACCTCCGTGCCTACTCGGCTCTCGAGCGGATTCGCCGTGAAGTGCAGGCAGTCATTCGAAGCGACAACCTGATCGATACTCGAGTGGTCATCGAACCGTCGACAGTTCCCGCGCCAATTGAAGGTGGCGAAATGTTTCGGAGCACGCTCCGCGTCTACACGACCAAGATCGCTCCGGTGCGGAACAAGACACTCGAAGGGTCTGGCTTGGAGCACGAGATCCAGTTCCGCGTTGAAGACGATGACGGCGGGTGTGCTCTTTGGATGCGTGATGATCCAGTCCCAGATGAAAACGATGAGGGTGGCGGTACAGCAGATCCGATCATGGACGGTGTGCTGGGCATCTTCGTGGAAGCCTTCGACGGCGAGGACTGGTTCGACACATGGGATTCGGATGTCAGTGGTCTGCCCCATGCTCTTCGAGTCTGGATTTATGCAGGTGGCGATCCGGAAGGTGAGGACCCCTACGAGGACCAAAGGGAACTGCTGACCCTGCGAACGATTGTGCCGATGGATCGAGCTACACCGCCCTATGAACCTCCCGAGCCCGACGAAACAGATGCCAACGTGGATAGCGCCCTTGCTGCCGATCCGTCCGGCGCTGCGGGGGCGAGCGGTGCACTCGGTGCAGGTGGAACGGGCGGTGCGAGCGATCCCACTGCTGGCGTGCCGCTCTCTGGGTCTGGCGGTGCAGCCGGAGGCTCAGGAGGAATCGGGGGACGTGGCGGCCCCGGCGGACGGGGCGGCCCGGGTGGACGCGGCGGGCCAGGAGGCGGGATCCCACGCGGAGGTGCCGGTGGAGTCGGGCGTCAAGGGGGACCCAATTGATTCGCCGGCAGATTGATCACAGTCGCCGAGGTGCAGTGCTCGTCATCGTCATCTGGGCAGTCGCCATCGCGGCGGCACTTGCCGCTGGACTTCAAGTCGTGTCATTCCGTCAGGCGAGCATGGGCAATCAGGTGATCGCGCGACTGCAGGCGCGGTGGTGTGCACGCGCAGGAGTCGAAACGATGATCGCGATCATGGAGTATCACACGGAAAACCCTGATCCCGAGGATGCGCTGGCGCTCATCACCGAACTGCAGGACAACTCCTACGGCGAACTCGAGACGGGAATCTGGGATATTCGCCATACGCTCGCACGGGTCGAGATCGCAGGCCCGCTCGATGAGCACTCCAAAGCAAACATCAATCTGCTGAATCAGGTGCAGCTGATGAATATCCCCGATATGGGCATGGACACTGCGCAGGCAATCGTGGACTGGCGAGACTCGAACACGGAGCCGGGGCTCCTCGGTGCGGAAGCGTCGTTCTACCGTGGTCGGGGAAAGTCCTATGGCCCGCGAAACAAGGACTTTCGCAGCACTGCCGAAATTGAACTCGTCGCGGGAGTTATGCCCGAATCGTTCCGTGACGAGGATTGGAACCTCAACGGTCGTCTCGATGCGAACGAAGATGATGGTGAGTTCACATGGCCCAATGACAATGAGGACGGCGTGCTCGACGCGGGCTGGAGTGATCTGCTGACGGCATCTTCACGCACATCGCCGCTTGCACTGAGTGGAGAACCTCGACTGAATCTCAAGGCACAGGAGACGGACACTCAGGTCTTGATGGAACGCGTTCCGATGTCAGAGCCGCAAGCGACGGCACTCCTCGCTTATGCAAGGACGCCGAATGCGCGACTCGAGCAGTTGATGGTGGCACCGCTCAGCACGCTTTCGGGTGGGCAAGGGCAACAGGGTGCGCAAGGGGCTCAAAGTGGCACGGGAGCGGGGCGAACGGGTCGGTCAAGCGGAGGTGCGAGTCGGCGCGGAGGATCGGTGCAGCAGCAGTCGCCCAACAACCTTGACCCTGTCACGGTGGGCAATGTGCTGAATGAGTGCACACTTGAGGAGTTCACGCAGCCGAAGCCTGGCAAGATGAATATCAACACCATCTCAGAGGAAATACTTCGCGATGTCTTTGACTTGAATCCGCGACTTGCGAGCGCCATCATCCAGCGGCGTGACGCGAAGTCGATGGGACTGACCAGCCTGGATGCCATCATGGACATCCCTGGAATGACGCCCGAAGTACTCTCCCCCCTGTCCCGAGTGCTGGATGTTCAGAGCTTTGTGTTCACGATCTCTTCCAAGGGTCGCTCCCTTATGGGAGGCGCAGAACATGAAATGGTGGTGACAGTTGATCGTTCCACAGTGCCAGCACAAATCCTGATGTACCGAGAACCTTGACCGAAGACGACTGACCATCGAACTGAACGCATGACACTCAAGCGCCCCAAGACCAAGCAGACGAAAGCCGCAGCGGACCCCGCGCGCGTGGCCATTTTTTCGCCGCGTCAGGTCAAGGGCAGCGTGACGCAGTGCGATGCTCTAGTGGTCGCACTGACGGGCACGAAGATCGAGTGCATCGCTGCGCAGTCGTGGGAAGGTGCATCGTGCCTCGCGGACGCGCACGGGTGGGCAGCGGAGCAACTCGCTGCAAGAACGGTGATGCTGCTCGATGGGGCGGATGTGATTTCGCGGACGATGGCACTGCCACCCGCATCGCCGGATCAGTTGGAGATGGCGCTACGGCTGCAAGTCGAAAATGTCTTGCTCGGCGGCGCGGCACGTTGGCGAACCGGAGCGGCAGTGCTGCCCTCCAACGATCCAGACCGCGAGCGTGTCGCGCTGATGGTCGACTGGCCAGTGGCGAGTGACGGTCCTCCACTTCCAAGTTGCTTTGGCGATGCGCGGGAGGTGCTGTACGCGCCTCCGATCGCTGCGCTTGCAGCTTTGACGCTTGCAACCATCGCACGCGGATCGCACGAATCGATGTGCTTGCTGCTGCAGCGCGAGTCGGGCGGGATCTCGCTTGCGTACTCCAACGGGATCAAGATCGCGCTCCGTACCGCGCTTGAAGACGGAAAGGACTTATCAGCTTGGAAGGAAGCCGTCGTGCGAACCGTCGCCGAAAGCCTCATGATGTTGGAACTGCCCGATGCGGCGCTCGCGCAGACGATGGCTGCGTTGCGTCAAGCGATCGACAAGCAACCGGACGGGCTGCTGCTGCCGTGCGGCGATGGATGGTCTGCAGTCGCAGGTCTTGCGTCAGGGGTGAGCGACCGCAGCGAATGGCAGCAACGCTTCGGCGTTGCGCTCGGATGTGCCGTTGCTCTGACGAGTTCGCTCGCCCGCTTGCTTTCCCTTCGACTCAAGGCTGAGGCGGAGAGTGCGCAGTGGTGGCTTCGCATGCTGCGAACCCTGGAGCGACCAACGGTCGCTGCAAAGCTCGGCGTCGCAGCGCTGCTCGCACTCGGCTTGGTGCCGATGGGCGTGGCACGTGGGCGGCTGGCCTATCTGGAGTGGCAAGTGCCGGACCAAGAGCTTCTCCGTGCACAAATGGACCGGGTGGACAAGGAGCGGGAGATGTACCAAGAGATCGCCCTCAAAG
This sequence comes from Planctomycetota bacterium, assembly GCA_016872915.1. Classification (GTDB taxonomy): domain Bacteria; phylum Planctomycetota; class Phycisphaerae; order Phycisphaerales; family SM1A02; genus F1-60-MAGs104. The sequence continues at coordinate 28,164 of VGYQ01000002.1, forward strand.
CGACTCCGATGACAAAGTTGCTGGGCGATCTCGCATCATGCACGCCAGAGGGAATTGAGGTGACGGGGATCACGATCGATCAGCAAGGGCAACAGGCCAAGGTAGACATTCAGGCTGAGGCGATTCGGGTCGAAGGTTCAGCAGGAACAAAGGAGCCCTTCCAACTTGTCAACTTGATGCAGCAGTTGCTGCGTGAGTCGAAGGTGTTCGAGAAGATAGAAAAGTCCACGGAGAAGGCAGATGCAAGCGGTGTCGTGTCATTCAATCTGACAATGACGGTGAAAGATCCCGTGCATCTGCCTGCCTACAAGGTGGAGCAGGACTTCGCGGTAAAGAGTTTGCGCGAGCGGCGATATGGCCCGCCGCCCACGGATCCCGCTGCAGCCAGCGGTCCATCTGGTGCGGTGGCGGCGGAAACCGCTGAGATCTCACCCCCCTCGCCTGTCGACGAGCCCTCAGCCGCCGCAACTCCAACAGTCGTGGGATCCGCAGCACCTGCCGCGGCCGCAGATGCCGTGGTGACGGCGGATTCGGCGGCTCGGCGTTCAACCTCAGGATCAGGACGAGCACCAGGCGCCGCGCGCACGCGCGAGCGCTCTGCGGAGTCGTCTCGGCCAGTGATCCCACCGCCGCTGACGGAAGCGCAGATCGGATCCATGACCGAAGTGGAGGCGAAAGAAGCCGTGGGCCGTATCGCGACGGCAAAGAACGCTGCGGGCTTGGATGAGGAGACTCGTGATCGCCTCAAGCGAGAGTTCGATGCTGTCATGCGCAGACTGCGTGAGGTGAGGAAGTGAGTACGGCTGCAGGCAGCAAGCATGTGCTTCTCGCGCAGTACATGGCGCTGAGTCCGCTCATGCGCTACGCGCTCGCCGGAATCTTGGCCCTCGTCCTATGGCTCTTTCTTGAGGACTACTGTTGGGCACCAGCCCGCAAGTGGTCGAATGAATGCACACAGATCGAGGACAACTTGGAGCGCTGCAGCGAGCTCCGGTCGAACCTTTCCGATTATGTAAAGAGCAGTGCGGTGACGTACGGAACGGTCGCGATTCCGACGGACATCCCGACAACTCGCGAGGGAATCTCGAAGAGCGTCGATGAGATTCTTCGGAAGAATGGAGTCGCCAAGTTCGGCTACGAAGAGATTGGTGGTGGGAAAATGCCATCGGGCGCCTTCATAAAGTCCGTTGGGACCAATCGCGTGGAGCGCTGCCGTGGAGAGTTTCAAGTCGAAACGACAGCTGAAGTGCTTACAAAACTCACTCGCGATCTCGAGCAATCAGACTCGATCGATGCCATTGCGAGCATCACGATCCGACGCAACAAGGATGACAAGGCAAAGTTGACCGTGGACCTTGTGGTCGAGGGGTGGGCAAATGCCGGAGGTCCCAAGTGACACCGCAGTACCGCATCGAGTGGACGCGGGCTGGCTGGTCACTCGGCATCAGTGCCGTGTCGGTGGCGACATTGGTTTGGCTGGGTGCCTCGGCGCTCATTCCGATTTTTGCAACGCTGCGCACATCTGGAAGTGCCGACAATCTTGACGAGCCACTCAAGAAGCCGCTGCAAGAGCATGACGAGCTGATGCAGAGGTCGATCGATCGATTTGTCGGCCGAAGCCTTTTTGATCGAGTGCCAACAGACTGGCCACGGCCTGCACCCGTCCAGCGTGCTGCGCCAGTCGTTGCTCGCACGGAACCACCACCGCCGCCACCGCCACCGCCACCACAGCGGATTTACGGGGGGCCAAAGCCTCTAGCAATCATCGGTGACTCAGTGATCTTCGATGGATCAGCCGAGCCCGTGCGGGTCGGGGCGACCTTTGGGGATGTAAAGGTCCTCCGTGTTGTGCTGCCATACAGCGTGGTGGTCTTGTGGGACCGCGGCGAACACACCGTGCCTCTCTTCGCAAGTGATCCAACCCTCTGGCAAAGTGAAGCACCCACACAGGATGCCTTTCGGTCTCCAACATGGACGGCACCGGCAGATCGCGTGAGTGAGCCGCAATGGGGCGATGGATCCCTGAACAGACCGCGCACTTTCGCCTCACCTGATGCCCGCGCAAGCCTGCCATCGGGCGCAGTTTCCGCCCCAGAAATACCTGAGCCACAACCCGCCGACAACGGATCTTCGCCACAACCGGCGCCCGAAGTGCCTGCGCCCGCCACAGCGCCTCAGGGCATGCCACCGCCCCTGACTCAGATTCAAGTCCAGAGCATGTCGCGCCCCCAGGTCGTTGCCGCGCTTGCACGCACCATGGCCGCGCGGGCGCAACCAAACCTCGACCAAGCGACGCAGCAAAGGCTCCAGCGTGAATTGGAGATGCTCCGTGCCCGCCAAAGCGCACTCCCGCAGATAGATCAGGGTCGAAACCAGCAATGAATTGCCCTCAGTCGCGTTCCAATGGAGACACCATGACTCGTATCCACCAACCTCCTCATGCAACGGCTGATCGGTCGTCGACGCGGTGTCCGCGATCAGAGACTTTTGGTGGATGTCTCTGCATGATCGTTGTCACCGCGCTTGCCTTTATCGGAAGCCAACCTGCTTTCGGGCAGACACCTCGGGGAGTGAGCCCAGCAACCCAGCCGAGCGCACCGCCACAGCCGGTCGATCCACCGCCGCCCGACATCGCGCCACCCCCAGCAGCGATTCCCATTGTCACGCCTGCGCCAACCGTTCCCGCTGGAGTATCTGGTGGAACGCCTAGTCAGCGCACATTGAATGCCCGTACGGCAGTTCCCGCCCCTGCTCTTGCACCCGAGCCAGTTCCAGTTCCAGCAGCGATTCCTGGGCAGCAGCCGCTGGACCCCGCTGCCGATGCAGGGCAGAACCCCGACTCTGACTTGCAGCAGCCCTCGCCCGGCGGCGACACCGCCACACAGTCCGGGATCATCGATCCTTGGGAGCCACCCGCACGACAAGGGCGACGCGATCGGCGTCCCACCGATCCAGAGGAGCGATCGGTGTTCGCGGTGAATGGTCGATCGGTCAAGGATCTCATTCCTCTGATCGTGTCATGGACGGGCAAACCGGTCATCCCAAAGGCTGACACGCTCGAGACCAAGAAGATCACCATCCTCAATGACAGACCCGTGACGCGCGTCGAAGCGCTCGAACTGATCTACCAAGCCCTGCGACTCAACGGCGTCGGGATCGTAGAGACTGACTCCCTCATCATGATCGATGATCTCGCGCAGGTGAACAAACTGCTGCCAAGCGTTGTGCTTGGACCAGAAGTCAATGTGCTCGAGCTTCTGGAAAACGGTCAGTATGTCATCAAGATCTTCCAGCTGAAGCACGCCCGCGCATCATCGGTCGAACAGCTCATCTCCGCATCGAAACCTGACTACGCGCAAATCTCGACCGATGCGAGTTCCAACCAACTCGTTGTGGAGAGCGATGTGGGATACGCCAAGCGGGTCCAAGAAGTGATCCATCTTGTTGATGTGCCGCCATATGAAGACACGATCACTGAGACATTCCGCCTGAAGTTCGCTGATGCGACCGTCATTGCCGACGCCATCAATGTGGTGTTCGTGCCGAACAGCGCAGCGGGTGGCGGCGGTCGTGCCGCCCAGCCGCGACAGGGGAATCGGGCTGGGCAGAATCCGCAGCCGATCAATCCAGGAGGAGCGGCGGGTGGCGGTGATGCGCCCATACTGACCACGCAGGTTCTTGCCGCGACCAACTCGATCACTATTCGCACCACGCGCGAGATCATGGAGAACATCCGATCGATGGTCCTTGAGTGGTGGGATGTCGCACCCGACCGAGGTGGCAGCATCTTCAAGTCCTACGATTTGGCTTATACAGATCCACTGAAGGTGAAGGAATTGCTTGATGCGCTGCTCGGATCGGGCGGCGGCACAACACGCACGGGCGGGCAGCGGAACAACGCCCGAAACCTCGCTGTCCCCGGCGGTGGCGGAGGCGGCGACGCTGGTGGCGCGACTGCCGCGACGCAAGGAGTCTTCACGATCGAGGCGTACCCAGACTCCAACAGACTCGTGGTTGTCTCGAAGGCTCCCGACAACTTCGTATGGCTGGACGCGCTCCTTGCGAAGATCGACACCCCGCTTGAGGCAGGAATGCCAGAGAACATCCCTCTGAAATATGCGAGCGCTGTGGATGTCGCACAACTCGTCAATATTCTGCTCGCCGAGAGTGGATCGGGTGGATCTCTTGAGGCACCCGCAGAGGGCTTGAACGCGGACTTCACTTCAACGCAGGGCGGTGATGTCGGAACGACACCCGGGGTGACGGGTACGACCGGCGGTAGTTCGACCAGCACACCGCGCGAGATTGAGTTCCCCTGGCAGGGCGGTGGCGGAGCCCGCGGCGGGAATCAGGACCAGCAGTCAGAAGTCAGCGCACTCATCGGCAAGAGTCGTGTGGTGCCAGTCGCGGAACAGAACTCGCTCCTTGTCTTGGCGCCGCCAGAGATCAAGGGCCAGATCAAGGACTTGATTACGAACCTCGATACGCCGGGGCGCCAAGTCATGATTGCAGCAATTCTTGCTGAAGTGCAACTTGGCGATCAGTTTGCCATGGGAATCCAGTTTGGTCCCGCCGGATCGATTTCGCCCTTGAACCCGAACAACGCAGTGGTCATCGGGGCTACGGGGGAAGGTGAACGGCTGAGCTTCACAGGCGCCAAAGACAACATCTTTCCTTCGGTCTTGAACGTCTCAAACTTCAACTTCGGTGTGAATGCCACCGTCATCCTTCAGGCGTTGCAGCGCGACACATCCGTACGAATTCTTCAGCAGCCGCGCGTGTTCACCACGGAAAACGAAGAGGCTGTCTTCTTCACAGGACAGGATGTCCCCTTCCTGACTGGACAAACGACGGGTGGAGCGACCGGTGGCGGCACCACAAGCAGCTACGACCAGATCTCCGTTGGAATCGGGGTCAATGTGCGACCTCGTGTTACGCAGGATCGAAACGTCGCCATGGAGATCAACATCCTGCTATCCAGCATCAACACCACAAGTTCCCTGAACGTGGGTGGCAGCAACAACCCAGTGATTGACCGAAGGCAGACGCAGACTCGTGTCACTGTCAAGGACAAGCAGACCATCGTGCTCAGCGGGGTTCGACGAGAATCGGAGAACTTTGAAAAGAATGGATTCCCCGTCTTGGGACAGATTCCCATTCTCGACATCTTCTTCAGCAACCAGGATGACCAAAAAACCGTCGCTGAACTGCTCGTCTTCATTACGCCGACGGTGGTCATCAATCCTGATGAGAACGACGGCAACTTCAACGCGGACGATCGAGAGCGGCTCGAGGTCTTCAGCAAGCCACTGAATGCCACAACCGAGGGGCTGGTGGAGCGAAACAGCCTGAATCTGCCTGAGAAAAGCGGCGAGCAGCCTGTTGATCCGATCGCGCCAATCGATCCGGCGAAGGGACCGTAAGCGGTGCACCGCACGGTGGTGCCCGCGCGATGTCGAGCGGTCGGATCTCTCGTGTTCGCATTCATGCCTGCCGTGCTCTTCGCTGCCGCATGCGGCGGTCCCCTTGGCGGCAGCAGGCCGCTTGTCGCAGCGGATGGAGAGGGTCCTCAGCGGACTGATGTTGGCACGAGAGAGCCTGCGCAGCTTGTGCTGGCGCGGCAATCCGCGGTGCGCTTTCGCCTTGTGCCACTGCAGACCTGTCCGAGCAACGGATTCACTCTGCCGATCGTGAGCCCCGACGGTGCGTACGCGGCCGTACAGTCGTTGGGCGCGGCGCGGTGGCAGACTCTGCTCGCCTCCTCGAACGAGCACGGTCTCGATGGTGGTCGTATCACCATGCATGATCTCACGAAGGGAACTTCTGCCGTGGTGCCTGGGGGCGAAGTGCTGCTCGGTCGTTCTGCCGATACACGGGGATGTCTGATCGAGTCACCGCGCCCTGATGGCTCACGCTGGATCGGTCTCGCGCCGTGGGATGGTTCGGAGCCGCAGTGGTTGGTGCAGGACGAGCAGGTGAACGCCTTCGCATCGATCGGGCCGAAGGATCGGCTCGTGTGGTGCCGCCGAGCGCGCGAAGGCAACCAGTTTGATTTGGTGGTTCGGCACGCCGATGGCGAACAGGTGATCCCCGCACCAGAGGACGGCAATTGGCTCGCGCCACAGTTCACGGGCGACGGGCGCTCTCTCGTGGTCTTGCGACTTCGCGATGGAGTCCTGAGCGCATGCTGCTTCGCCGTTGGTGACCGCGCCGCGGATCACCCTGAACGCGTGCTCGACCTGTCCTGGCGCGCGACGGCACCGATGGCGTACCAGACGGTCGTCCCGCAGCGGATGGAACTGCTGGGTGGTGCGCAGTGGGCATTCTTTCATCCGCGCTTTCGCCGTGTTGGGCTGTGGGATGTCCAAAGCGGTCAGTCCAAGCTGTTTGGGACTGGCAGCGCGTCGATTGTCCAACTTGACGCGGAGCGGTTCCTGGTGGCAACCACCGATGGACTCGACATTGATTCTCTCACGATGGGCGATGCTCGCAGTGATGCGTCGCGACTGCTCGATGGTGTCTGGGTTCCGCTCCTGCGCCTTGCAGACGATCGCGCAGTCATCGCTCGCATGCGTGGAACGCAAGTCGACATCGCCCGCCTCGACTTGCTGCCACCAAACTGACAGCAATCGGTTCTGTCAGCGCTTGCGAGGGCTGCCGCCAGCGCCCGGCTTTCCACCTGACTTGCCAGCGGACTTCCCGCCAGGCTTCACGCCGGATTTCTTTGACGAAGTGGGTGGCAACGACTTCTTTGCGGGCGGCTTTGGAGCATGGCGTGGGGCGGGCGGCTTCGGACCCCTGCCACCACTCCCACCCTTGCCATTGTCGTTGTCGTCATCTTCATCGTCACCATCGTCGTCGCCATCATCGTCATCATCGTCGTCATCGTCATCGTCATCGTCATCGTCGTCGTCGTCATCATCATCATCATCATCATCATCACCATCAGTATCACCTTCATCCGAACTACTGCGGCGCCCACCACCGACGCGATCCTCATCTTCGTCATCCTCTTCGTCTGTCTCTTCAAGTTCCTCGTTCGGCAGGGACTGCGGCTCAAGGTCATCATCATCGAAGTCATCCTCCTCCTCCTCTTCCGCATCGGGATCGGACTTGGGCTTCGCACCATCCTCGTCTTCACCAAAGCCATCCTCATCACCGAACTCCTCATCTTCAAAGTCATCCTCTTCCTCGAGGTCAAAGTCCTTCTCGTCCTCGTCCTCCTCGTCATATGCCATCAGGTGCGGAAGCACCACCCGCCGAAAGCGATCCTTCGCGGGAAAAGAAACTGGAGAATCCAAAAGAGTTGGGGTCATGATTGGGGCGCGTTGGAAGGACGCCGCGGGAATATCCCCGCCCGACCGCAACATGTCAACTGCCACCTATGGCAGCGAAACGGCGACGGTCGATTGAGGGCCGCCCAGCAGCAGCCATCCATTGAGCGCACTTGCTCGGTCCAACTTTCCCTGAACGAAGTCCACCTGGTATGCAGCCCCAAGGAGTCGTGCACCCTCGCTCCACCCGAGCCGGTGCAGCAAGACCTGCGAGGTTCCGGGAGCGCCCATGCCGCGAGCCACTGCAGCACGCCCGAGTTGCTCCACCGCAAGCAAAGCCGAGGATTGAGCGACGACCCCATCCACCATGCGGTCTCCATGCAGGGCCGAGACTCCCCGCAGAGATCCATCGAGCGCAAACATGGCGACTCCCTCTGCACTCCACGTGATGACGAGATCGCCCGATCGCATCCAACGTCGAATCGATTCTCGTCCTCGCGCCGCTCCCGGCACCGAAAAGCGATCGGTCTGGAGACGTCCCGTGCTCCAATCCGTCGGAACAGTGCGATCCATCGTGTCTGTGGTGATGCATATGGGTCCAAGCACCTGACCCTCACCCGTGGCACGTACGCGGGAAGCGGTCGACTGCCACACGATTCCACTGAGCGGACCGAACGCATCCCACCGCCCAAGACCACGAATGGATCCGAACAGGACGACGCCAGGATTGACCGCACTCACCCATCGGATCTGATCATCCACAAGTTCGCATTCCGCCAACCGCTTGCCGGTCGCTCGGTCATAAAGGAAGACCGATGACTTGGGGGAGTCGAGCGTAGGGACGATGCCAGCGACAACGATCGCTGTCTCGGATGCATCAACCGCCAAAACTTCCGATAGACCTCCATCGCGCGCCCAAAGCAGTGTGCCATTCGACAGACTGATGCTGCCCATCCACCCGTCGTACCGCGTGACGATCAGATCGCTTGTCCCTTGCATCACTCGATGCAGCCCGGCACCCGTCATTGGACGGTCGGGAGCCAGAAAGAGTTCAAGGTTCTCGATCGCCCATATCCCGGCACCGTCCCCGTCCACACGACGCAGCGAGCAGATGCCGCGGTCTGGCTGCTCGATGATGACTGCGCCTTTCCCCGAGGGAATCACGAACGTCGCCTCCGAACGCAGTTCGACACGCCAACGCTCGACCAGTGCGGGGCCCTCGACACAAACGAGTGTGCCTTCATCCTGAAGGAACGCCTGCCCATGGAGTGAACTCTGATCATGACCGATACCTGTCGGAACAAGCTTGCCCCGAAGCACGACCGCTTCCGGTGCGGCGCCGTTCGATGCAGTGACCGATGCGGACTCTGGCCGCGGCATCCCGTCGACGGTCCACCGTGCCCATTCCGGAACGTTGCGAAGTTCGGCAGACGCATCCCAATGGCTCGGCATGATGCCGCAACATCGCACGCGGTCAACCGCTTGCGCTCGAGCGAGATGCAGATCTGCGGAAGCGAACACTTCCATCGCACCGCGCAGAGTTGTCAGCAGCGTCTCTTCTTGACCGCACACGATTGCTGCTTCCAAGGCACTCATGCAAGATGCAGCCGCGACAGCGGTGTCGCCCACACCGAGCTGAAGACGTGCCGCCTCAAGCCAAGCACGCGCCGACCCCAGCGTCCCCGACTGCGCAGCGGCCCAGACGATCAGTTCATGGGTCGATCCTTTCGTCGGCATTGGCGTCGTCTCCCGAATCGGACCGCTTCGGCGAATCACCTCGCGCAAACGCGTGATGACCGCCTGCGAACTCGCGACCCTTCGAGTGCCATCTTCGCCATCTGCAACGACCATCGCACTCGACATCTCCGTCGATGTCAGCACTTGCCGCCATGCGGCGACCGCCGCATCGATCCGCCCCGACTGCTCAAGCCAGTCGCCCTGCGCGAGAATCACAAGCGCACGATCCGATGATCCACACGCAGATGCAGCCAACTGTGTGAAGAGAGCGTCCGAACCATCGCGCCCGAGTAGTCCGCTACGCGCCGCATCGATGAGAGCCCGGATGAGTTGCGAACGGCGTTCAGGTTGATCGCCTGCAGCCACTATTGCAGCGGTGGCAGACTGTGTCGCGAGCCGAAGGGCAACAACATCCTTGTTTCGGAGCGCGAACTCCACGAGTCCCAGAAGAACATCCGGATCCGCCGGGCGGCGCACGATGGAGTCCGTCAGGATGCTGCGTGCGCGCGCCGGATCCATCAGGACCTCAATGGACTGATTGCCCACGGCCGTCGCGATGCCGTCACGGATCGTGACGAGCGCCGGTCCGCGCACGGGCAGCGTCAAGAGGCGGGCGCCGTTGGTGCCGTCGATCAGTGCAGTGCCTTCGGCCAGCGGAACGACCAGCGCGGATCGATTATCGGGAAGCCATCCAACCTCGACACGACCACGGATCGGCGACCGAGCGGTGGCCAACAACAGCGCGCCCTCATCACTCTCATCACGGAAGCGCCAAAGCGGTCGGCGGATATCGCTCACAGCGACTGCGGTGACCGAGTCTCCAACCAGAAAGAGTGTGTTTCCTTGGGCATCTGCAAGCACATATCGCACCGTATCGAGAATGGTGCCGCGGCCAATTGGAACGCTATCGATTTCATCACCCGTCGCCGCATCGAGCATGAGAAGCCGCTGACCGCCGGGCGCAATCAGAGCGATTCCACGCGAAGTCAGTGTCGGCCCACCCATCTCCCAGGGAGACACGTCGAGCAGCATGTCACGGATGGGAACGGGATCGCGCCGGACCCAACGCACGCGGCCATCCACTCCATCGAGACAAGCGACCGCACCTGCGCCGCTCGAAACGAACACCGTGTTGCCCACAGCGGTGGGCGTTGTGTACGGACGTGCCACCGCGGCGCGGATACCGGGTGCAACACCAACGGGAGTGATCCAACGGATAAGGCCCGAGCGAAGGTCGATACCGATTGCCGATGAGACGGTCTCGAGGCGCGATGTGACCTTGCGCCCCATCAGTACCACCGTATCTCCGGCAACCGTCGGAGCGCCCGAGAGAAATGTGTCATTGAGCCCATACGCGTTCGCGATTCGATCCAGTCCAAACTCCCACAGGCGCTGCCCGCTGGCTAGATCCACGCAGACCAATCGTCCACCACCCGAGCGCTCATTGCCAAGCGCATGACCCGAGAGTGTCAGCACACGATCGCCGACCACGGTCACGACCTGAAGGTCGCCTACCTGCGTGTCACTGCGCGGCGCATTTGCCGCACCAATGAACTGGTACCACCGAGGCTCCATCGAAAATGCGTCATAGGCGCGCAGCACGTACCCCTCATTGACCAGCACCGTGGAACCCACAACCGTGGGCATCGACACAAGCAAGCGCCCACTGGAGAGTGAATCTGGAGCCGGATCGGACTGCATCCCACTTTCCACAGCATCACGCAATCGTGCAGCGATCGAGTTCTCGAGCGGATCACTCCAGAGGCGGACAGCATTGTCCGCAACGGTGCCGAAGGGCCCTGCGATCAGCGGACTGATCGGAGCACCCTCGGTTGGGGGAAAGGCCGCAATGATGGTCGACAACCGATCGCCCGCTGCGCGCCCCGCTGGAGTCCCGATCGACTGAGCCTCGGCCGCCCATTGCATCGCACGTTCACGTTCGCCCAGTCCTGCCGCTGCGAGCGCTCGGAGCGTCATCAGCAGCGTGCGATCGACGGATGCAAGATCCGGATGGTTCGCCACAGATTGCAGGAACGCCTGTGCCTGCGCAAAGCTGGCCGTGTCGACAGCATCCTGTGCGAGCCGTATCGCGGCGGCAAGACCTGCCGGCGTCCAGAGCCGAGTGTCATAGACAGTCCGAACGAGCCCCGCATCCAGTTGGCGCTGTGCATCGCTCGACTGCGCCGCGCGAAAACTCGCCAAGACCCGTGGCTCTGCCAAGAGAAACGACTCGCATCGAGCCCGTGCGTCGCAAAACTGATCTGTCTTTCCGGTGACATGGACCAGGCGCCTTCCAAACTCATCGAGGACGCGCGCAATGAGCCGTGCCGACTCAGCCGGGTTGCCTTCCGCTTGATCCTGCGCCTGTTCGAGCATCTGCTCAGCCGTCGGCGAGTCATCGACGACCACAACCGCAAACTCCTGCGCGTGGAGGGGAGCGCACACGATCATGGCGGCGATCATGCCGAGAATTCGCAGCCAAAAATGCGCCTGCATCTCCTGTCGCATCACAACATCGTAGGGGGCCAGGCAGCGCGTAGATTGACGGTCATGCGCGCCTTCGTCTGTGCCCTGCTTGCCGTGCCCATGGTGGCTGGCTGCACCGCATCTCCGGAAGTGCGTGTGTTGGCACTGGATCGCGTTTCCACAGGGACAAATGCGGATGAGTTCTCGATGCGAATCGAGTTGCGCAATCCCAACACAATTCCACTGGTCCTCGACCGCTGGAACTACTCCGTATCGACCCCGGCAGGATCGTGGAGCACAGAGTGGATCGCTACGCGCACGCTGCCGGCGCGTTCTATCACGCTGGAACGCCTGCCAGTCGTCATTCCACATCCAGCAGCGGCAATTCAGCCTGCCGGCTCCAACACCCCATCGGCAACGGATGCGATTCCGTTGTCATGGCGTGCGAACGGATCACTGAGCTACTTGTTGCCAGGGCAACTCGCAGAGACGCTCTTTGATCTCGGGATCAGCCGACCGGACGTCGGTTTTTCTGGCTCCGGGACTTCTTCGGCGCCTGGGCCAGAGGCTCCGGCAGTCGACCGACGGTGAGATCGCTCTGCGCCGAAGCGCTCCCTCGCATGGCGACTGCCAACGCGTCCGCCATGAGACGTGCGTGAACCCCAAGCCTTCTCGGATCATCAGCGGGCAGTGTGTCATTTGTGACTCGCGCGTAGGAGCCATCCGCACGCAGTTCCCAAGACTGCGCGACATCCTGCAGCGAGTAATCGAGCACGGTCCAGAGCGTGCGCCGATGCTCTGGGCGCTCGATGGGAGCGGAGGCCTCTACGCGAGTCTGCAGGTTGCGGTACATCCAATCGGCGCTGCCGATGAAGAAGTCTCCGTCGAGCGGATTGTCCTTGCCCGCACTGAACCAGAAAACACGGCTGTGCTCAAGAAACCGTCCGAGAATAGACCGAACGCGAATACGTTCCGACACGCCAGGCACCCCCGGACGGAGGCAGCAGAATCCGCGGACGATCAGATCGACCGAAACGCCCGCCTGACTGGCGCGGTACAGCGCATCCATGACGCCTCGATCCTCCAACTGATTCATCTTGGCAATGATGCGGGCCGGCTTTCCAGCACGCGCAAACTCGATCTCACGCTCGATGAGTTCAAGGTAGCGCCGCTTCATGTTGATCGGCGCAATGAGCAACTTGTGAAAGGTCGTTTGCCGCGAACGCCCAGTCATGTAGTTGAAGAGATCGACGAGATCTTCCGTGATGAGCGGATCAGTCGTGAGGAGTCCGATGTCCTCGTAGAGCCGCGCAGTACGCGAGTTGTAGTTGCCCGTTCCAACATGGCCATAACAGCGAATGCCGTCCGTTTCTTGGCGCACCACCAACGCGGTCTTGGTGTGCGTTTTGAGACCGATGACGCCGTAGGCGACATGGACGCCCGCATCCTCAAGTTTCCGCGCCCACTCGATGTTGCGCGCCTCATCAAAGCGAGCACGTAGCTCTACAAGAACAGCAACCTGCTTGCCGCTTTCTGCCGCACGGATAAGGCTCGCAATAAATGGACTGTCACCGCTCGTTCGATAGAGCGACTGCTTGATGCATAACACCTTCGGATCCTCGGCGGCCGCCGCGATAAACCGTTCCACACTGAGTTCGAAGCTCTGATAGGGGTGATGGACCAGAATGTCGCCGCGACGGATCTCTGAAAAGATGCTCGCACCACCCTCGGTAGGCAGTTCAACTGGCGGAAGCGGAACCCACCGTGGGTAGTGCAATTCTGCGCGATCAAGATCGGCGATTGAATCGAGGATGCCGTAATCGATCAGACCCGCCACCTCGTAGATGTCCTCGGCGCCGAGATTCAATTCCTCCATCAGGAATCGAACGATGCGTGGGCTCGCACCTTTCGTGACTTCCAGCCGCACGACACGGGCAAACTTCCGCTCCTTCAGCTTTTGCTCGACTGAAACGAGCAGATCATCTGCCAGATCGCGTTCTGGCTCGATCTCTGCGTCGCGTGTGATGCGGAAGGGAAGCACCTGAAGGATCTCCATCCCAGGAAAGAGCTCTTCGAGGTGATGCTCGATGATCTCCTGCACGGCGATAAATCGGCCGCCCGCCCGCAGTTCAAAGAGCCGCGACGGCGACTCAGGGATTTTTACGCGCGCAAACAGGGTCTCAGGCTCTCCAGGCCGTCGTACGACGAGCCCAAGCGAAACGCTCATATTGGAAATGAACGGGAATCGATGCCCGGGATCCACGGCGAGTGGTGTGAGAATCGGGAAGACATTGCGGCGGAACCATGACTGCGTTTCCGCACGCTCCGCTTCGGTCAGATCTGCCCAGCCGACAACATGGATTCCCAACTTTCGGAGCGCTGGCAGGAGAGTGTCTCGGTAGATCTTTGCCTGCAGGCAGTCAAGTTCCAGAACGCGTGTCCGTACTGCGAGCATGAGTTGTGCCGGACTGACGCCACCAAGCACACCCGTGGAAACCCCCTCTTCCATGTCGTGCCGCAGTGCGCCCACACGCTTCATGTAGAACTCATCGAGATTGCGCGAGTAGATCGCGAGGAATCGCACGCGCTCAAGCAACGGCACCTTTGGATCGTCGCACATCTCAAGCACGCGCGCGTTGAACTCCACCCACGAGCGGTCACGGTTGATGAACCGCGCAGGATCGACGGTTGAGCCCCCTGCCCCACCGTCGACCGCAGGTTCACGATCGGGTGCGCGACTCATCGGCAGGTTGCCTCCACCAAACCCGGAATGAATCGCGCAGCGCAGCCGGGCGCCTCCGTCACGCGAACCGCTTGGACACGGACACCTTCAGGTAATTGGCGAGCGACCTCCTGTGCCACATGGCGCGCGACCGCTTCCGCGCTGGGGTTCACACGATCGAAGGGTGGCGTTGCATTCAGGTTGGCGGATCGAAACGGCTGGAGAACTTCATCGAGCATCCGCTCGAGTTGATGAAAATCGAAGGCCAGTTCATCTGCGTCCAGCTGTCCAGCGGCCACGGTCAGATCCACCTGCCAATCGTGCCCATGCAGCACCTCACGCTCACCGCGCAGGAGCAGCGCGTGCGCCGCCGAGAAGATCCGCCGAACTTCGAGTTCAAACATCAATCCGAGTATAGAGAGCGAAGGTGAAAAGTCCGCCCGCCCGAGAATCACTCGCAAACCTCTGCCCCGCTAGATTGAACCGAATGAAGGAAGCCCCCCTCATGCTCTCCGTATCCGGCGCACGCGGCATTGTGGGCGAGTCGATGACGGAGGATGTTGCGCGGCGATTCGCCCGAGCATTCGCGGAACATGTACGCGCCGGCTCGCACCGTACGGCAGGCGCTCCGTTGCCACGGATGGTGCTCGGGAATGATGGGCGGGGCTCGGGCAGCGCACTTGCAGTCGCCGCAGCCGATGGTCTGCAGGAATGTGGTTTCGATGTGATCGACATTGGTACGGTGGCCACGCCGACGGTCGGACTGATGATCGGTCAACTGCAGGCGGTGGGCGGGATCGCTGTGACGGCGAGCCACAATCCCGTGCAGTGGAACGGGCTCAAGACGCTGAATGCCGATGGCCTCGCACTGCCCGCAGCAGAGGCGGCGAAGGTCATCGCCGCATTCCGTGCGAATGTGCCACAAACGGCAGCCCCGCAGCGCGGCCTCCGTTCACTGCACAGCAACGCGGATGAGACACATGTCGAGCGCGTCCTGTCACTCGTGGATGTCGACCGAATCCGTGCGGCGCAATTCCGTGTCGTGCTCGACAGCGTGAATGGCGGCGGTGCCCGGTCCGGCGGGCTCCTGCTGCGCCAACTTGGCTGTGATCTCCTGCACCTGAATGCAGAACGAACGGGGTCATTCGCACATACTCCAGAGCCGATTGCGGAGAACCTCGGCGACCTCTGCGATGCCGTTCATCGTGATGGCCGCGCTGTGGTTGGATTTGCACAGGATCCCGATGCAGACAGACTGGCCATGGTGGATGGGGCTGGTCGATACATCGGCGAGGAGTACACGCTGGTGCTCTGCGCTTTGCGCATGCTGCAGCGACATGGGCAAGGCGCGCTTGCCACCAACCTTTCGACAAGTCGAATGATCGACGATGTCGCCGCGCGCTTTCCGAATTCCCGCGTGTGGCGCACCGCCGTTGGCGAGGCGAATGTGGTCAGCGGGCTTCGAGCCCACGATGGCATCATCGGCGGCGAGGGAAATGGTGGGCTGATCTGGCCGCGCGTCTGCTGGGTTCGGGACTCGCTTTCCGCCATGGCGCTCACGCTGGAACTGTTGGCGCACGAGAGAACATCGATCGGGAAGATCGTGGAGGGATTGCCGAAGTACGCGATGATCAAGCGAAAGATGGATCTTGCCGCTGTGGGTGGCCAGACTGCGGTGGCTTCTGCGCTTGACCGAGTCCGTGCGCACTTCGGGGCGCGCGCCGATGCGCGCATCGACGATGCAGATGGTGTTCGTATCGACCTCCCGGCCGGCTGGGTTCACCTCCGTGCATCCAACACGGAGCCCATCATCCGTCTCATCGCCGAAGCTGCCTCGGCGAGCGGTGCGGAGGGACTCGCTCAGGAGTGTGCGACCGTCGCTGGACTTTCTGCAGGAGGCTGATGGAGCGGCGCGAGCCCTGTCGTAGTATCGAACGGATGATTCCATCCGGCGCATTCACCGCCATCGTCACTCCCTTCAGCGCCGATGGCACGCAGGTCGATCTTGCGCGACTCGAACAACAGGTGAAGTTCCAAGCAGAGGGCGGAGTCAGGGGCATCGTGCCTTGCGGCACCACGGGTGAGGCACCGACACTGTCCGAGGCGGAGCACGAGTCGGTGGTGGAGTGCGCGGTGTGCATTGGCAAGCCCCTTGGCCTGCAGGTCGTGGCCGGTGCAGGCAGCAATTCCACTGCGCACGCCATTCATCTACACCGTCTTGCGCATCAACTTGGCGCAGATGCTTCGCTGCAAGTCGCGCCCTACTACAACAAGCCATCGCAAGAGGGTCTGTTCCGACACTTCATGGCCATTGCGGACAGTTGTCCACTGCCGATCATGCTTTACAACATCCCCGGACGAGCGGCAGTGACGATCGCCCCTGAGACGGTGGCACGCTTGAGTGCGCATCCGAACATCGTGGCTATCAAGGAGGCAACAGGATCGATGGACTCAGCCAGCGACATCCGCCGGCGTTGCGGCATTGCAATTCTCTCGGGTGATGATTCGCTGACCACATCATTTGCAGCGGTCGGTGCGGAGGGGGTCGTCAGCGTGGTTTCCAATCTTGTGCCCTCTCGAGTGGCCGCATTGTGCGACGCGATCGCAGCCGGCTCGCTGCACGAGATGCGGCGCCTGCATGATGCGTTGTATCCGCTTGCGCGAGGGCTGCTCTCCCTCGATGTGAACCCCGTTCCATTGAAGGCTGCGCTGCAACTGCTTGGGCGCGACAGTGGCGTGGTTCGTCTTCCTCTTGCCCCTGCATCCGATGCTGTGCGCGGTGAAATCATGCGGCTTTTGAACGCGGCAGATCTGCACGCCAGCGGCGCCAAACCACCCCGCACGACGGCATCCGAGGTGGCCACATGAATGGCTCGGACCGCGTTCCACAAAATCCAACTGAACGACTGCTCGACTGGCCTGAGCTGCCCTTTCGCATTGCAGTACTCGTGTACCTGTTCGATGCGAACGGTCGTCTGTTGATGCTGCATCGGCGCAAGCCACCGAATGTCGGACGTTTCTCTGCCATCGGCGGGAAGATCGAGGTACAGCGCGGCGAATCACCGCACGAGTGCGCTCGGCGCGAGACATTCGAAGAGGCGGGGCTTCTGTTGCAGCCCGAGGATCTTCGCCTGATGGGCATCATCTCCGAGCGCGCCTATCTCGGCGAACATCACTGGCTGATCTTCCTCTTCGAATCCACACGCGCCATCGACCATCAGTCGGTCACGCGCATGTCCTTTGATGAGGGGGAACTCCGCTGGGTTCCCGAAGCGGAGGTCGCCGATCTTCCGATTCCCGACGCAGACAAGCTCGTGATGTGGCCGAATGTGCAGCGCCACCGAGGCGGATTTTTCATGGCTGAGATCGACTGTTCCGTGGAACCCACCGCACATCGCATCGTCGAGAGCGCTCCGCCTCGCACACACTGACAGGGAGCGCTCAGCCCACACACAGTGCGCGCATCTCGGCGACTGCCGCCCGCAGCCCGACAAAAATGGCGCGGCTCACGATGGCGTGACCAATGTGCAGTTCCCAGACTCCACCGCAGCGTGCGACTGGCGCCACGTTTTCAAGGTGGAGCGCGTGTCCCGCGTTGAACCGCATGCCTGCCGCGATGATCTGATCGCCAGTTCGCTGCACATCGCGCAGCGCGGCGCTGGCCCGTACACCGAGCGTTCCCTCCGCATGGAACGCATGCGCGTAGGGACCCGTGTGTACTTCGCAGATCGCGACGCCAAGGCTTGCGGCTGCCGCCACCTGCCGCTCCTCTGCATCAATGAACACGCTGCAACGAATACCTGCACTGTGCAGCGGATCCAGCACCGCCCGAAGACGTTCTCGAAGCCCGTGCACATCAAGTCCACCTTCGGTGGTCACTTCGTTGCGCCCCTCGGGTACGAGCATGACCGTTTGAGGGCGCGTGGCAAGAGCGATAGCAACCATGGCAGCGGTAGGCGCCATCTCCAAATTCAGCGGAACAGTCAGCTCCGTGCGGAGGCGTTCAACATCCGCGTCTTGAATGTGACGACGGTCCTCCCGCAGATGCACGGTGATGCCGTCGGCACCACCCGCCACGGCCTCCGCCGCTGCACGCACCGGGTCGGGCTCCCAAGTCCGACGCGCCTGCCGGATGGTGGCGACATGGTCGATGTTGACGCTCAATCTCGGCACGGGGTTATCCTAGAAGCATGGCGACGTTCGAGTCGAAACTTGTAGAACTCAGCTGCCTGCTCGCTGCGCAAGGTGGCAGTGTGCTGCGGCTTGTGACGCTGGCGGTCGAGGCATACTTCGATCACGATGAGACCAAGGCAGCGCAGGTCATCGCCCTCGACGATGAGATCGATACCGTGGATGTGGCGATCGAACGGCAGTCAATTCCGCTGCTCGCCATGGGACAGACCGATGAGCACGCAATACGCGAGGTCCTCACGCTGGTCAAGGTCAATAACGAACTTGAGCGCATCGCCGACTGTGGCGTCAACATCGCCGAACAGGTGGTCGGCCACTTGAAGCCGGCAGAGTCGATGCCACCCACCTTTCGCGTGATGGCAAACAGCGTCCTTGGGATGCTGCGCGACAGTCACCGTGCGCTGGTGGACGGTGATCCCGAACTCGCTCGTCAAGTGCTGCTCTTTGACGACACCGTGGACCGATTCCGAAACGAGCTGCTATTGCAGGCGCAGGAACAGGTCGCCCTGGGCAGCGTCAGCGTTCACTTCGCATTTCGCATCACCACAGCTGTGCGCAACATGGAACGTATCGCAGATCACTGCACCAATATTTGCGAGCAGACGATCTACCTGCGGACGGGCAAGATCGTGCGGCATCGCCCGGAGGGCTGGTCGGACCCAGCAGTCCCGAAGGCGAAGTAGTCACCACACGGAAAGACCTCATCCCCGTGGCGACAGCGCAGCAACCATCCATCGACGAACGCCGCAGCGCTGCTGCCGATCGCCTTCGTGCATTCGGGCAGCAGCACCTGCTCGCCTTCTGGGATCGCTTGACGGATGCGGCACGCAGCAACTTGCTCGACGAAATCGATGCACTTCCGCTCGAGCTGCTGCAGCAAGCAATTGCTCATCGCAGTTCGGAAGCAAAGTCTGACAGGAAGGGCATCGTGCCGGTTCACCCGATCGTGATGGACCAGTTGGACACGGATCCGTATGTCCGCGCAGGATCCGCCGTGATCGCGGCGAACCGAGTCGCAGCATTCACGGTGGCAGGCGGTCAGGGAACTCGCCTTGGCTCCGACGGACCGAAAGGCACTTTTCCTGCCACACCGATCCTGCGGAAGTCGCTCTTTGAGGTCTTCGCGGAATCCATCGGTGCTGCACGCGACCGCTGGTCTGCGCGGATTCCGTGGCTCATCATGACGAGTCCGCTGAACCACGCTGAAACAAGTCGTTTCTTTGCTGCGCATGACTGGTTCGGACTTGGTCCAGGGAGCGTTCATCTGTTGGTCCAGGGCACGCTTCCCTCACTCGATCGTGCGGGACGCATCTTGCTTGCGAGCGAGAGTACGATCGCGCTCAATCCGGATGGGCATGGTGGGGCGCTTCGCGCACTCGATCAGACTGGATGGCTCGATCGTCTGGCACACGAAGGCATCGACACGCTCTCCTACTTCCAAGTGGATAATCCGCTGTGCAAGCCCATTGATCCGTTGTTCATCGGTCTCCACCATGTGCACCCAGACAGTTCCGCCGAAGTATCGAGCAAGGTGGTCGAGAAGACATCACCCACCGAGAAGGTCGGCGTGTTCTGCCAGCGGGGCGAATCGCGCTTCGTGATGGAGTACAGCGATATGTCGCGTGAGATGACTGAGGCGCGCGATACCAGTGGCGCGCTGCTGCACCGTGCAGGTTCGATTGCCGTTCATGTGTTTGGCGTGTCGTTCCTCAAGCGGCTGGCGCGTGATGGACATGGGCTGCCCCTCCACCAGGCGTCCAAGAAGGTGCCGTGCATCGATCCACAAACAGGACTCCAGACCGTGCCAACGGAACCGAATGCCATCAAGCTTGAGTCCTTTATTTTCGATACGGTGCCTGCGGCAAAGCGTGCCCTCGTTGCGCAGACCACGCGAGTCGAGGAGTTTGCGCCAATCAAAAACGCAATCGGCGATGATTCACCCGCCACAAGCAACGCACTGCAATCGGAACGTGCCGCGCAGTGGCTTGAGCGCTGCGGCGTGCAGATCGCGCGCGATTCCAAGACAGGCCAATGTCTTGCAGAGATTGAGCTGTCGCCGCGCACCGCGCTCGATGCAGCAACGCTGGCAAAGTGCGCCACACTGCCTGTGTCCATCAGCGCCGGTGAACGCCTCGCGCTCTGAACCTGTGTGAGCACTGTTCTCAGCCGTGGTCGGCGACATCCGCCAGCTGCAGCGCAGGGCGATTGCGCCCGCTCCAAGAATCCACATGCGGCGTACCGATGAGCTGAACACCGAGTCCGCGGCTGAGCCGCCCCGACTGCATAGCTTGCCGCCACCAGACACACGACACTTCCGCAGTTTGCACATCGCCGATCCGAGCGAAGAAACTGACATGATCATGGTCTTTGCCAAAAATGCGAGGCGCAGATGTGATGACAGCACTTCGCACCCAGACCGTTGGCGAAGGAAAACCACGGCCAAACGGACCAAGCTGCTGGACTGCCGCGAAGGACTCCGCAGAAATGTCGCCGCCATCAAGGCAGACATCGGCACGCACCGACGGACCAGCATTGGGCGGCCGGTGTGCAGCGGCGTGGGCGGAGAGTGCCTCACGGAACGCAGCCAACTTTGTTTCCGATAGGGCGAGCCCGGCGGCAGCCGCATGACCACCGAATCGTTCGAGATACTCGGCACACTCTTCGAGCCCACCAAGAATCGAGTACCCATCGATGCTCCGGGCAGAGCCATGCGCCATTCCCTCTGCAGTCTGCATCAGCACCACGGGAACATGCAGTCGCTCGGCGAGCCGCGCACACGCAGTACCCACGATGCCACGCGGCCAGCGCGGATCAGCAAGCACGCATGCCCCACGTGCGGCACCCAGCCCTTCATCCTGCCGCTCCAGCGCCTGCTCGAAGATCTCGCGCTCTTCCGCCTTGCGCTGTTCATTGAGCGCAGCGAAGCGACGTA
Source organism: Planctomycetota bacterium (assembly GCA_016872915.1). Taxonomy (GTDB): domain Bacteria; phylum Planctomycetota; class Phycisphaerae; order Phycisphaerales; family SM1A02; genus F1-60-MAGs104. The sequence goes on from VGYQ01000002.1 coordinate 49,486, forward strand.
CCCACTGCACCGCTTGTCGTTCATGAGACGTATCGGTCCCATCGGCCATGCGCGGCAGTGCAAGGAGATGCATGCCGTCCATCGCGCTTCCAAGCCGTCCGCAGGCGTTCAGGATCGGTGCGATGCCAAAGGAAATGCGTTCACAGTCCACCTTGTCCTTCGGTCCGATCCCTGCCTGCTCGGCAAGTGCACGCAGCCCGGGAAAACTGCTGCGCGCGATTCGAGCCATGCCGAGCCTGGTGATGATTCGATTCTCGCCAACGAGCGGCACAATGTCTGCCACTGTCCCGAATGCGGCAAGCGCAAGTGTTTCAACGAGAAGTTCACGGAGTTCAGGGGTCACACGATCATTGGCGCACCAAGCGCGGCTGAATGCCAGACCGACTTTCCATGCGACCGCCGCGCCGCAGAGTGTTCCATCGCCTCCGCCAAAGGCTGGGTGCGCGATCGCGTGTGCACTTGGGAGTCGACCATCGCTGCGCGCAGTGTGGTGATCGGTAATGAGTACCTCGAGCCCGAGTTCTCGCGCCACTGCGACCTCGTCAAGCGCGGTAATCCCACAGTCGACAGTCACGATCACCTGCGCACCATCGGCTGCAAGTTGACGAACTGCTTCGACAGACAGTCCATATCCCTCCGTCGCGCGCTCTGGGATGTACACACGCGGCGCCTCGCCGCCCTGCACGTGACGAATCAGATGAACCAAGATCGCTGCTGCACACATGCCGTCTGCGTCGTAGTCACCAAAGATCGCGATGCGCTTTCCGTCGCGGACAGCTGCAGCAAGTCGCCCCCCCACTTCGACCGCACCGAAAAGATCCTCCGGCGGCTTGAGATCATCGAATGTGGGCGCCGTGAATCTGGCGAAAGCATCGGCATCGATTCCTCGCGCGGCGGCAACACGCTGCACAAGCGTGCCAACCATCAGTCGAGTCGACGCCCCCTCGGGCACAATCCACCTCTTCAGCCAGCCTTGCATTCACTGCAGAGTACGCCCTGTCATGCCGGTTCGAGGCGGCGCACAGATCCGCATCGCATCGTCCATGAGTTACCATCGAAGGCCAAGGAGCCTCCGCATGACCGAACGCTACAAGTCAGTCCTTCTCTTCGGCGCGCCCGGTGTGGGCAAGGGAACGCAGGGGAAGATCCTTGGCAAGATTCCTGGATTTTTTCACTTGGCATGCGGCGATGTCTTTCGATCGCTTGATATGACGAGCGATCTCGGCAAACAGTTCCTCGCCTACTCATCGCGCGGCGAACTTGTGCCGGATGAGCTGACCATCGAGATGTGGCGGCAGAACATGCATGCGCAGACAGTGCTCAGCCTCTTCAAGCCGAAACAAGATCTGCTGGTGCTCGACGGCATTCCGCGCAATGTGGCGCAGGCAGAGGCGCTCAAGAAGTCCCTCGATGTACTGAAGGTCATCCATCTCTCCTGCGGAGATGAAGAAGCGATGATGCAGCGAATGCGTCGCCGCGCCCTCAAAGAGAATCGGATGGACGACGCCGACGATAAAGTCATTCGCCACCGCTTCGAGGTGTATCACCAAGAAACGTACCCCGTTCTTGACTTCTACTCCCCATCCATCGTGGTGAACATCGATGCGGTTGGCTCACCTGCGCAGGTGTTCATGCGCGTCCTCGATGTCATGGTGCCCGTACAGGACGCACACTTCAATCAGCCCGTTGCGCCAGCGAACTGAACGGACAGGGTGATTCGACGATCTCGCGGATCGGTGCGTCGGCTGTCGCACATCGCGCATCAGGGCGCACCCGGGACATCGAGGTCCACGGGCTCTTCAGGTCCCCGCCTGCGGACTGCGATTGGCTTCGGCGCAAATCGCTCCTCTGCCTGCTGGAGCGCAAGGAGTCGCCGCTCGAGCACCAGACTCCGCGACATGGATGGAAACTGTCCTTCGAACTTATCCAAGTCGGCTGCCGTCGTCAGTTGCATGTCGACATTCAGACGCTGCTCGACAAAGCCACCCTGACCATCCAGTCTCGGCCGCCCTCGTTCATCACGCTCCGGGCGTGCAACGCGGAGTTTCACCGTGTCTCCTGGCAAACGCGACTGGATGAGATCCACCAAGTCATTGGAATTGGCGACTGATTTCCCATCAATCTCCTCAATCCGATCACCGACCTTGAGTACCGCGCTCGCAGGCATGCCAGGAAGCAGCATGATGATCTCGACCCCTGGCCGCTGTGGATCGCCGCTCGGCTGCATGCGGATACCCAGTGCACCGCGTGGAAGAGCGAGCACCTTCTCACGCGCAGCGGCAAGCAGGCGTTCACGCTGCTCGGTGCTCAGTTGTTCGCGGTCCAGTGTCGCAAAGAGTTGTTCGGGTGCAACGGATGCATCCATGAGAGCGCTGCTCGCCTCCCGACGCTCCTGGAATTCGGTGGAGTCGAGCGCGGCGACCGCAGCCCGAACCTTCGCTGAAATCTTCACAGTCGACAGCACTTCCGGCGACCACAGACGAAGCACTTCAGGTGCCGGAGTGACGGGCTGCCCCATGAGATCGCCCCGAAAAATTTGCGGCTTCTGCATGGCAGGATCAACGGGCACTTTTCGCACGTTTCCTTGCATATCGGCAGCGATTCCTCCACGGATGCGCAGCGCATCGGCCTGCTGCATCGGTGGATCGCGCAGGGCATCCTGGCTTGCCCATGCAAGGGCCGTCGAACCCGCCGCCGCGAGCAGCGCTGCGGCAACTCTCCCGCGCGTGCAGTGCCATACGTGCCGCACACACTCGGGACGCGAGCTGGACGAGACCTGCAAGCTGTGCCGGCCCTTCAGCGAAGCACCAATATCACTCGACATTTTGAGCCTGCTCCTTGATGCGGTCTATGGCAGTCTTGATGTCCACAACCTGCTGCGCCGTCTCCACGTCTGCAGACTTGCTGGCAATCGTGTTCGCCTCACGGAGAAGTTCCTGAGCAAGGAAGTCAAGCGGCCGCCCCACCGGTTCGCCGTTGGAAGTGTCCAAGAGTCGTTCAAGCTGATCGATGTGCCCACCAAGCCGAACGACTTCCTCCGCGATGTCTGAACGCTCGGCAAAGATCGCCACTTCACGGAGGAGGTCCGATGGTTCGGCAGTCTTGCCAACCTCTTTCAGAATTGCATCCATGCGCTGACGCAAACGCGTCTGATATGCCTCGACGACTTGCGGTGCGCGCGCCTGAATCGACATCGTCCGCGCGCGAAGTGTCTTTGCACACTCAGCCAGATGCGCACGGATCGTTTCACCCTCGCGTGTGCGATTTTCAAGGACCCGCTGACATGCCTCATCGACCAACCGTAACACCGCCGCACGCAGGTGCTCGAGAAACACCTCACCACCATCCTCCACGACCACGCCGGGAAGGGCCAGCAACTGTCCGCGGTCCACCTTGTTCGCCTCTTCGGGACCGAGCAACTGCGTCAGCTGAGCGATATAGCCTTTGAGTGCATCACCATCGATGCGTGCGCCGCGGCGCGCGGCAGAGGTGACGATCCGAAGCGTCACGAGAACGCTGCCGCGGGTGAGCCGTCGCGTGCACGCGGCCTCGATGTCACCCTCGAGCGCGGAGAGTTCGTCCGGAACCCGAAGTGTGCACTTGAAGTGCCGATTGTTGACGGATCGAACCTCGATTTCGACTGGGACGCCGTCCACTTCGCCGCGCGCGACTCCGAAACCGGTCATCGAGCGGATCATCAGCGTGGTCCTGCGTGTGGTTAGGGATTCGCAGCTGGTGTCGGTGCCGCTGGTGCAGGCACTGGCGCTGCTGGATCAGCTGCTGCAGGCGCAGGCGCCGCTGGTGCCACGAGAGGCTGGTCGACCGCTGGGGTTGCGTTCACATCGACTGGCACAGCAGCAGCAGGTGCCACGCTGGGATCCGTGGGGGCAGCGGCAGGCTGCAGGAGATTCGTGCCGGCCTCAGAGACCTGTGCCGCTGGTTCTTCCACGGCTTGTTCCGCCGATGGGTTGTCCATCACATTCAGCGTGATAGCGATCACGAGATACACCGAGAAGGCACCGAGTGTGAGGTACGTCAGGACATCGCCGGTACGACCACCGAATGCCGTATCCGTTGCGCCTCCACCCGCACCACCGAACGCTTGTGCAAGCCCACCACCCTGTGGACGCTGCACCAGAATGACGAGCACCAAGATGACGCTTGACGCGGCGAACAGGAAGGTCAGCAAATTGAACCAGAATCCCATGGATACGTTCCTCGGCCAGACTCAGCTGGCTGCTACTCCGACCATCGCCGCGGTGCACAGGGCAAGAAAGTCATGCGCCTTCAACGAGGCGCCACCAACAAGCCCGCCATCCACGCCGTCCACCGCGAAGATCGACTTCGCAGTCGCCGGCACCAACGATCCGCCGTACACCACGCGGACGTTTGAAGCGAGCCGAGCATCATAGCGTGCCGCAAGCGCAGAACGAATCTTGTGGTGCGCCTCACCCACGTCGGCTGGCTGGGCGGTGATGCCCGTGCCAATCGCCCAAACTGGCTCATAAGCGATCACGACATCATCCATGGCCGCTGCATCGATCGCCGCAAGCGCTGAACACAACTGTGCGGCGATGATGTCATGCGCCTTGCCTGCCTCTCGCTCTTGGTGCGTCTCGCCAACACACAACACGGCACGAAGTCCGCTCCCGAGTGCCATCGAGATTTTGTCCGCAATCAACGCTTCACTCTCGCCGAGCTTGTGGCGGCGCTCCGAGTGACCGACGATCACCCACGATGCGCCCACATCGCGCAGCATCTCCGCACTGATCTCGCCTGTGCGGGCACCGTTCACCTCACTCGACACATCTTGTGCGCCAAGCGCCACCGACGATCCGACAAGCGCCTCTGCAGCAGGGAGCAGATACGGGAATGGTGGAAAGATCACGACATCGGCGGCACACTCCGCGGTGGTGCCCGCTGCGACCGCATGCGCGAGCGATCGCGCGCTTGCGTGATCTGTGTTCATCTTCCAGTTGCCGCCGATGAAAGGACGCCGCATCGTGTGGATGGTACGGGCTCGACGAATCCGTATCCTGCTCCCTCTCACCATGCCAAAGCCACGAAGCGCAGCTGAAATCAGGTCCGCATTCATTGACTTCTTCCGACAGAAGGCAGGCCACACCTTTGCTGCGGGCAGCGCTGTCGTGCCCTTCGACGATCCGACACTGCTCTTCACCAATGCCGGCATGAATCAGTTCAAGGATGTGTTTCTTGGGCGCGGTTCACGCGCGTTTACGCGCGCAGTCAATTCGCAGAAGTGCATCCGCGCGGGTGGCAAGCACAACGACCTCGAAGATGTGGGCAAGGATGTGTATCACCACACATTCTTTGAGATGCTCGGCAACTGGTCCTTCGGCGACTACTTCAAGAAGGAGTCGATCGACTGGGGGTGGGAACTGCTGACGGAGGTCTATGGACTGCCGAAGGACCGCCTCTACGCAACCTATTTCGGCGGCAATCAGGCTGCAGGACTCGCTCCCGATGATGAGGCGCGCGAACTGTGGTGCGCGCATCTGCCCGCGAATCGCGTGTTGCCGGGATCGATGAAGGACAACTTCTGGGAGATGGGAGAGACGGGCCCATGCGGTCCATGCTCGGAGATTCACTTTGATCGAATCGGCGGGCGGGATGCGGCGAAGCTGGTCAATAGCGGCGATCCAGACGTGCTTGAAATCTGGAATCACGTCTTCATCCAATTCAACCGCGAAACTGGCGGAACCCTCAAGCCGCTGCCCGCCAAGCATGTTGACACCGGCATGGGCCTCGAGCGACTGGTGAGCGTGATCCAAGGCAAGCGATCCAACTATGACACGGATCTCTGGAGTCCAATTTTTGACGCGATCACACGCACGACTGGCGCACGCCCCTATGCGGGATCGTTGACCGATCCAACGGACATTGCGTACCGAATCATCGCCGATCACGTGCGCTGCCTGACTGCGGCGGCTTGTGATGGTGCCGGTCCGGGCAGCGATGGCCGCAACTACGTCCTTCGGCGCATTCTCCGCCGCGCTGCGCGACATGGACGACAGACGCTCGGTATGGAACAACCGTTCGTGCATCTGCTCGTCCCGGCGGTCGTGGAAACGCTCGGCGGTGCGTTCCCAGAGATTGCAGCAGGTGCGGCGAAGGCTGCGCAAACGATCCGAGCTGAAGAAGAGCTCTTTGGCAAGACGCTTGGGCGCGGCATTGCGTTGTTTGACGAGTCCGCGGAGCGCGCGCGTCAATCCGCAGGTGGCACCATTTCGGCCGAAGACGCCTTCCGCTTGCACGACACATGGGGGTTCCCTGTCGATCTCACAGAGGTGATGGCGGCCGAGCGAGGACTCCGAGTGGATGTAGCGGGCTATGAGACGCTGATGGAACGCGCCCGTGAGACGAGCCGAGCAGGATCACAGGACGGTGCGCGCATGGAGATGCCCCCCGATGCAATGGCCAAGCTCGCCGCGATGCATGTCCACCCCACCGATGACTCTGCTCGCGATCTCGGCCATCCAATGCGTGCGCGTATCCGCGCGCTTTGGGATGGCAAGCGCTTCTGTGAGGCGCTTGAAACTGGAGACATGGGAGGCATCGTGCTTGATCGCACCTGTTTCTTCGCCGAAAGTGGTGGCCAAGAACCGGACAAGGGCGATATCCGCACATCGGCGCAGGGTGAGAGTGGCAGCGGCACCGCAGGCCACTTCGAGGTCCGTGATGTGCAGCGCTTCGGCGACTTTGTGCTGCATATTGGTCGGGTGGCGCACGGCGCGGTGCACTGCGACAGCGATGCGGAGATCATGCTGCATCATGAACGGCGCGAGCACATCCGGGCAAATCACACCGCCACGCACCTGCTGAATCTTGCGCTTCGTACCGCACTCGGAGAGGACGTCCAGCAGCGTGGATCCCTCGTTGCAGCCGATCGCCTTCGCTTCGATTTCGCATCGCCGCGCGCGTTGACGGCGATCGAGGCGCAGCAGGTGGAAATGCAGGTGAACGCGTCCATCGCAGCGAACCTTCCCGTATCCATCGGTACTTTGCCGCTTGCCCATGCCAAGACGGTGACCGGTGTGCGTGCCGTGTTTGGGGAGCGTTACCCAGATCCTGTCCGCGTCGTCAGCATCGGTGCATCGGTCGCAGATCTTGATCGCACACCAACCGATCCGCGCTGGGGCACACTGTCGATCGAGTTCTGCGGCGGAACGCACCTTAAATCCACAGGCAGTGCCAGTTCCTTCATACTGCTGTCGGAGGGCGCGTCTTCGGCTGGTGTGCGCCGCTGCTTCGGTTTGACGGGCGGCCCTGCACGCGAAGCTGCAGAGACGGCGCGCCAGTTTTCTGCACGGGTGGAAGCCGCGCTTCATCTGGATGGGGAAGCACTACTCACGGAAGCAGCGGAGATCGTGCGGGCGGAGGCGGCACTCACCATCGGCATGTGCGCCCGTCACGCGATTGCGCCGCGCCTCGAAGCGCTGCGTGAGCGAGCAAAGGATGTGCGCCGCAAGATGGAGGGCTCGACACGTGATGAAGCCGTCACGCAGATTCGCTCCCTCACGGAGGCACATGTCGCCGGTGATACACGCCGTCCACTCATTGCCGTGATCCGCGGTGCGGATGCGTCCGCACTGATGGCCGCGCTCGACTCATCGCGCGCACAGTTGCCGGAGACACCCATTCTGCTTCTCAGCCCAGACGCCGAATCCGGCAAAGTGGCCATCGCGGCCACAAGTCCCGCGTGGGCGATCGCCAAGGGGCTGAAAGCAGGCGACTGGGTTCGCACAGCTGCACAAGCCTGCGGCGGATCGGGGGGCGGCAAACCAGATACGGCGCAGGCTGGCGGCAAAGATGTCACCAAGGTGACTGAGGCCGTCGAAGCGGCACGTGCATTCGCAGCGAACCGCTGATGCGACGCCTCACGCGGCGTGCCGGCGCAGACTGAGAGCGCCCCAGGTGATCGCCGCTGCGATCAATGCCACGACGAGCACGGCACCGATCGCACTCAGTTGCGACTGCACGGATCCCCCCCGCCACAGAGGACCCTCCAGCGCAGCGATCGCCCAACGGAACGGGCTGACAGCGCTGGCCGATGCGAGTGCGGGCGGCATAAACACAAGCGGCACGGATCCGCCTCCGAGAAGTGCCAGAATGAGTATCACCGATCGCCCCGCACCCTCACTTCCACCGAGGCTTTGGAACAGCGATGCAACCGCCATCGCCACCATCGTGAACGCGACTGCAATGGCGACCATGGCGGGCACAAGGAGCATGGGTTGAACGGGGCGCACGCCAAATGCGGTGACGGCGAGCACCATCAGCATGACCTGCATCAGCAGCGCCATGCAGAAACAGGCCAACGTCTTGCTGGCGAGCACCGTGTGCATCGAAAGAGGCGCAGCGCACAGGCGCCGAAGCGTGCCGCGATTGCGTTCTGCCGACAGGCTCGTGACAAACGCCATCACGCATCCCGCAAGCCCCCACACGACTCCTTGCGGGAAAGTCACCGCAAAGCTTGATGGTGGTCGCGCAGGATCATCGACCACCGCCCGCTGCGTCAAGCGCACAGGACGGAACGCGCTCAGCCTTGGGAACGCGCCCGCGACATCGCTGCTGATCTGCTTGTCCGAGCGGCGCTGTGCCTTCTCTTCGCGCGCCACTGCGAGCCGCTGCGCCGCGGCAAGGAGATCGAGAATCGCGTTGCGCTCGCCCTCACTGGTGCCCATGTCGGATGCGGGCAACGCGCGCAGCAGTTCCGACTGACGCTGGAGGCGTGCACTATCGCCCACACTCAGCATGAACTGCACAAAGCCAATCTCCATCAGTTTGCCCTGCAGCAATCCGAGTTCTGCTGCACGACTCGGATCGCCAAACACCTCGATCGGCATCGAACCACCCGTCAGCAGCGCTTCTGCCGCCCTGTCGAATTCTTCAGGAACGATGACGACTGCACAGCAGCGCCCGGATCGAACGCGCGCGATCGCCTCCTCACGTCCCGCCACTCGCTCCACCTGCAGTGCGGGGTCAGACTGCAGCGCGGCGATGAATGACTCAGCAAGCGATCCGCTGCCCTCGCCAACAAGCGCGACGGCAATCGGACCGGGTGTGGCCAACCGCCCGAAGACCAGACCGAAGAGCACGGCAATGACCAACGGAAAAATCAACGTGAAAACGAATGCACTTCGGTCACGCAGCAGGAGGCGGAGATCCTTGCAAACGAGGGCTAGCAGCGGTCCAGTCATTCGCGAAGCTCCCGGCCCGTCAGCTTCAAGAGCACGCTCTCCAACCCCCGAGCCACACGGCTGCTGCCTGCGCCATGAATCGCGACCAGTTCGTCCACGGTGCCCTCGGCCTGAATCTTTCCATGATCCATCAACGCAATGCGGTCACTCAACTTCTCCGCCTCCTCCATGTCGTGTGTTGTCAGCAGCACAGCACATCCCGACGCGGCACGGGAGCGAATGATCCCACGCACATGCGCACGCGACTGCGGATCCACGCCCGCCGTTGGCTCATCGAGCACAAGGAGCGGCGGCTCATGTATGAGTGCCACGGCAAGATTGAGTCGACGCTTCATACCCCCTGAATAACCCCCAACGCGCTCATCGGCACGCGTCGCCAGACCAACCATGTCAAGCGCCTCCAGCACCTGACGACGACTTCGGAACGCGCCATAGAGCCGGGCAAACATCGTGACCGTTTCTGTCGCGGTGAGCATGTCATACAGCGCCAGCTCTTGCGGGGCGAAGCCAATGGCTCTGCGAACCGAAGCGTTCGATGGATCGCCGGCAGCTCCGACCGTGACGCTCCCCGAGTCCGGCCGCATCAGTCCTGTCACGAGTGCGACCGTTGTGGACTTGCCTGCGCCGTTGGGCCCGAGCAGTCCGACCACCTCCCCTGCCGCCACACGAAGCGACACACCGTCGACTGCTCGCACTCTGCCGTAACTCTTGGAGACTTCACGCAGCGTCAGCATCCCCCCATCCTACGGATCACCCCCCCAAAACCCCGCGCTAGCCTGTCGTACATGAGCGATGCCATCACCAGCGTTCTGCAAGAGAATCGCATCTTCGAGCCCAGCGATCACTTTCGCACGCAGATGGGCACCGTGCATGTTCCGAGCATGGATGCGTACCGCGCGGAGCACTCGCGTTCCCTCGAGGATCCCGAGGCGTACTGGAGTGACGTGGCGCGGAGCTTCCATTGGATGCACCCTTGGAAGCGTGTTCTGGAGTGGAACGCACCCGATGCGCGCTGGTTCGTCGGCGGGCAGACCAACGCATGTTTCAACTGCGTCGACCGACAGGTCGAAGCAGGCTTCGGCGATGACGTGGCAATCCTCTGGGAGGGAGAACCCTGCTCGCCAGAACCGGAGGTTCGCCGACTCACCTACCGCGATCTGCAGCGCGAAGTTTCCCGCGCAGCGAATGCGCTCTTGGCGCTCGGCGTACAGCGAGGAGATGTCGTGACGATCTACATGGGCATGGTGCCCGAACTGGCGATCGCCGTGCTTGCCTGTGCCCGTATTGGCGCGCCGCACTCGGTGATCTTTGGCGGGTTCGCACCAAATGCGATCGTCGACCGCGTACTCGATGCGCAGAGCACCATCATCATCACATGCGACGGCGCTTGGCGGAGGGGTCAAGTGGTGCCCTTGAAGGCAAATGTGGACGAAGCGTGTACGCGACTGCCAGAGGTGCGCCATGTGCTGGTGCTCCGTCGCACCGCTCGTGAGGTGGCGATGCATCCGACACGCGATCTGTGGTGGCATGAGTGCGTGAATCAACAGTCAGATCACTGCCCATGCGCGGCGGTCGACTCGGAACATCCGCTGTTCCTGCTGTACACGAGCGGTTCGACGGGAAAGCCCAAGGGAATCGTGCACACGACGGCTGGCTACATGATCTTTACCGCGCATACGGCACGACTCACCTTCAACCTTGTGCCAGGGCGCGGACAGGTCTACTTCTGCACGGCGGATCTCGGGTGGATCACTGGACACTCTTACATCGTGTATGGACTGCTGCCCAATCGTGTGCCAACGCTGATGTACGAAGGCGCGCCGAACTTTCCGGCGGAGGATCGCTTTTGGGCAATCGTGGAGCGTCACCGCGTCACACACTTTTACACGGCACCGACGGCAATTCGTTCCTTCATGAAGTGGGGCGATACTCATCCGCAGCGACACGATCTTTCGAGTCTGCTCGTCCTCGGCACCGTTGGCGAACCCATCAATCCTGAAGCATGGATGTGGTACCACCGAACCATCGGCTCTTCACGCTGCCCCATTGTGGACACGATGTGGCAGACCGAGACAGGCGGACACATCATCACGCCGCTTCCAGGTGCGACCCCCACGGTGCCAGGTTCCTGCACCCTGCCGATGTTCGGCATCGATGCTGCCATCGTGAATGAACGCGGCGAGGAACTTCCTGCGAACACGGGTGGACTGCTGGTGATTCGAAAGCCATGGCCAGCCATGCTGCGTGGCATCCACGGGGATCGCGCGCGATTCATCGAGACGTACTGGTCGAAGGTGTCGGGGATGTACGTCGCAGGCGACGGAGCGCGGCGCGATGATCGAGGCTACTTCTGGATCATGGGCCGCATCGATGATGTCATCAATGTCAGCGGGCATCGCCTCGGCACCATGGAGGTGGAGAGCGCACTCGTATCGCATCCGGCGGTCGTCGAAGCGGCGGTCGTGGGCATGCCACATGAAATCAAGGGCACGGGAATCGCCGCGTTCGTGACGCTTGGCCCCGACTTCATCGGGAAAGCGAGTCCAACACTGAAGCGAGAACTACAGGAGCATGTCGCACGCGAAATCGGTGCAATCGCGCGCCCAGACATGATTCGCTTCACCACACTCTTGCCCAAGACCCGATCGGGAAAGATCATGCGCCGGCTGCTGCGTGACATTGCTTCGGGTCGCGAGTTACAACAGGACACGACGACGCTGGAGGACTTCTCCGTTCTTGCCAAGCTTCGCGAAAGCGATGAGTAGCACCGCCCGGAATCAGGGCCCTAATCAGGGTTGAAGGCTCCAATCCGCCCGGTCCGCTTGATCGGCCCAGCGGCGCATATCGCGAAGGGCGTTCACCCCCTCTGCCGCCACGGCACCATCGATCGTCCCCACGCATGCCTCGTCGCGGTAGCGCGCACTCAGGTTGCCGAACGATGCGGGAACCTCAGGGTCGTACCTCGCCTGCCACTGCGGCTGGATGAAAGCCGGGCTCTCGAGTCGGAAGTAGCCCTCGGCAATACCACCATCCGCCGTCGCGTTCGTACGACTGGACGCAAAGGCAATCACGCGCGCCGGATTCCGCGCCATCGCGAGGCGCCGGAGGTAAAAGTTTGCGAGGGGATTTCGCTGACCGTTTGGAAGCGTGGCCGGAAGAAAGCCCAGCCGTTCGCTATCACCTCCGACCCACGTCGAATTCATTCCGAAGGAGGGATAGAGACTCGCAAAGTAAAGCATCTGCTCTGGATCACCATTCTCCAACTTCGACCACATGTCTGCCTGCGAACCAACGAAGAGCGAGCGCATGTCACCACCGAGATATGGAGTGAGCCGCCAAGGCCACCGTGCTGCAATGTTGGCGCCGCCGCCATATGTCTGCGTGGGGATCGGCTCACCGTTCCGCTGAAACGCGGGCAAGCCCGGCAGGAATCCGGGAATAAGCACTCCCCCGTTGTCGAGCGCATAGCCCGTCCAGCCTTGCAGCGCGCTTCTCAGCGCAGCAAGTTCCGTCGTCTGCCGTGCTGTGCGCTGCACGACGGTGACTGCAGATGCTGACAGCGCAACAAGAAGAGCAATGACACCAATAACGGCGAGCAGCTCGACCAAAGTGAATGCGCGAGGGCAGCCTTTGCTCGGAATCTGCCGCCCTTGCAAAGGCGCGGCTTTCCCGCACGTCCTTGGCACAGAGACAACAGTCATAGCTTGCTTTTGCACGAATCGGATGCCTATTGTTTGTGGCGAAACTTTGCTGTTCAATAGTAGTCCGCCGAGATGTCCGATGCGTCCGTTTCATCAATCTTCGACCACTGCCGCTCTGCTTGCAGCTCTCTTCTGCACCACTGAGCTTGTCGCAGATTCCATACAGGGCTCATGGGAGACTCCTGCGCTTGACCGCTGGATGTACCCATTCAACGCATCGCCGGGAGCACGACCGACCATTTCGACCTTCGGGTCTGATCCTGCGTCGTCGGATTTCGACAGCCGTGATGGACAGTTCATCGTCGCTTTCGATACCGCGCCCATTGTTCCAAGCGGACAGGGCGAGGAGAACTACACAATCACGAGCGCAGTGCTGACCGTGGAGTTCGCGAATGACCGCATCGCGGTTTACGACCCCACGCCAGATTCGTGGCGGAGCTTTCGCCCGCCGACTGATCCTGCGTTTGTCGCCGATACCGACCCAGGGCAGCCAATTGAGCTCTTCGGGTGCGGATTTCGAAACAGCTTCAGTGCGCTGAACTTTGTGGAAAACTCGCCGTATTCGACCCCTCCAAACCCACTTGCCTCGGGTGTTCGAAACGCATTTGCCTTGAGCTTTGACAGCTCAGGCGCACCCATCGATGTGTCGAACAACCCCCGCCTGAGCTTTGATGCTCTGCAGTTTGCGACTGGGCAGATCAGCGAACTCGCGCCGGGAGATCTGATTCCGCTGCGATCCAAGATGACCTTCAGCGTGTCCGTTGCACAGCCGAAGATTCAGGCATACTTGCGTCAGGGCTTGAACCGTGGTCGCGTGTTTTTTGTCGTCAGCAGCCTGACGTTGGTCCAACAGCAGGGAGGCAACTTCCCCTCCTTCTATGCAAGGGAGAATCCTCTCATTGCAGTGGGTCAGGCTCGCCCCGCCTCGCTCGCACTGACCGTACAAACGGGACCGAGCTGCGCTGCGGCGGACCTCAACTGCGATGGAACAGTGAACGGCACCGATCTCACGATCCTTCTCGCCAATTGGGGTTTGAATGGCAACGGGGATGTGAATGGAGACGGCTCGGTGAACGGAAGCGACCTGACTGTTGTCCTCAGCGCGTGGACGAACTGAGTCTCCTCGATTCAATCGAGGGCCGCAAGACGACAAACACTGATTCAACACTGGACGAGTCACGGCGGCGCCCAGCGTTCGACCGAGTCCGCACGACTGTGCCTTCTGCACAGCGGACTCGGCCGAAGCCGTGACGCGGACCGCTCGCAAAGCAGCGGCCCTGACTAGCCCTCCACCCCGCCTACCCACTTTCCCATCGCACCCATCCCATTGCCTCCGCCCATGATGTCTTGGTTCGAGGCACAGGGATACCTCACGAGTGCTTCGTCAAAGCACGCGAGTGTTTCTCCGCCTCTGACCAGGACTTCACGGTCGGTTCAACATCTCTGACACCAGCTGCGGCACAACGGGCGCTGGGCACTTCCTGTGCGTCTCAGCAAACTGCTTTGCGGCCGATTCCCCTCAGGACAAACTCAAGCAAACAAAGGCAAACAGTCAACCCAACGGAGCCGTTGACTCATTCCGCCCCGCCGGCGCCCACCAACTCACCGGTTTCGGCCTCCGACATGCACAGCGCATTCACGAAGGCCTTTCGCACTTCGCGGACGCGACTGCGAATGCCTTCGAGTGCATCATTGACTTCATCCTCATCCACCTCAAGGACGTCAGAAATCTCGCTCGTTGGCATTCTGTCGATGTAATGCAGTTCCACCACAAGACGCTCAAAACCACTCAAACTATGCGCCAAAAGTGACACAAGTTGTGCTGATTTTTCGAGCATGTGCGGTCTCCTTGCACGCTTGCGCTCTCGGATGCCCCCATGGCATTCCGTCGCCACTACGGCGAACAGAATACCACAAATCTTCACCTTGTCCACTTGCAGCGATAATTCTTTTGCTGTTGGTGTCACCCCACTGCTGGAGCACATCGTCCGACTGCCAAAGATCGGCGAAGTGCACTGCCAGTTCTGGATCGAACTGCGAGCCCGCACAGCGCAAGACCTCATCCACGGCTTGGCGCGGCGATCGCCGTTTCGCATAGGGACGATCCGAACAGATCGCATCGAACGAGTCTGCGATCGCGATGATTCGAGATGCCAGCGGAATCGCATCTCGCTGCAGGCGATCGGGATAGCCCTGGCCATCCCATCGCTCGTGATGACCGCGAACACCCGGCTGAGCAAAGCGGAGTTCGTCGAATGCGCCGATCAGGCGGGCCCCTGTTTCAGGATGACGGCGCATCAGAGCGAACTCTGCATCCGTCAGTCGCCCCGCCTTGAAGAGAATCTCATCTGGAACGGTCAACTTGCCAAGATCATGGATCATCGCGGTGGTGTGCACGTCCTCGATCTGGCCCTGATCGAGTCCAAGGTGTGCGGCAAGTGATGCGGCGAGAGATGCCACGCGGTGACAGTGCCCTGGACACTCGCCTTCCTTCGCTTCGATAAGGCGAACAAGTATGTCGATGCAGTTCTTCGGCTTCACGGCTTCCCGCTTTCGGCAGTCGAACGCACCTCCTTCAGCGGAGTCCGAAAAAAACACCACGGAGGGTCCGATACACTTGGGCTTCGCATGCACGTTCACCCGTTTTTTGCACTCCGAGCAGCTGCAAATCGAGTTTCACAAGTGGCATGCCCCCCCTATGACGTGGTCGATTTCGCAGGAGCCGTGGCTTGCGCGGCCAATCCGAACAGCTTCATGCGCGTGGTGCGTCCCGAGGTGGACTTCGGACCCGATCAGGATCCGCACTCGCCAAGCGTGTACGCGAGAGGGCTCGACAATCTCCGCGGACTGCTGGAACGCCGCTGCATGGTGCGCGAGCCCAGGGAGAACTTTTATGTCTATCGGCAGGCCGCACAAGGACGGACGCAAAGTGGATTGGTGTGCTGCGTGGATGTGGCGGACTATGTCAGCGGCATCATCGCGCGGCATGAACTGACCCGTCCTGACAAGGAGCAGGATCGTACTGACCACATGATCACGCTTCGCGCCCACTGCGAGCCGGTTTTTCTCACAGTGGCAGGGCTCAATGGATTTGTGGCGCAGCTCTCGCGAGATATGAATCATCGCCCGTTGTTTCACTTCAGTGCGCCGGACAAGGTCATTCATACGCTTTGGGCTGCCACGTCCATCGATGCGTACCGCCAACTGTTTGCTGATGTGCCACGCGTTTTCATTGCGGACGGTCATCACCGAAGTGCAGCGGCAGCACGTGCCTCGGATGCGCTTGCCCATGTGACGGATGACATTGATCGCAACGAAGTCGGGCGTTTCCCCGCGGTGATCTATCCGGCAGAAGAACTCCTCATCTTGCCCTACCACCGCTTGGCACGGCTGGCGAGCGGACAGCGAGCTGAGCAGTTGGAGCGTGCGCTCAACGAAGTTGCGGTCCTCGAGATGGTCGATGAAAGCGAAGGACCGGCACCCCGCGCCAAAGGAGAAGTTTCGGTCTATCTCAACAAGTCTTGGTGGCGCCTGCGGCTGCCGCGCGCACACGGCGAGTCACCCACAGATCTCTTGGATGTTGTCCGACTTTCGCGCACTGTCCTTGCGCCCATTTTGGGGATCACAGACGAACGGACAGATCCCCGCCTGTCGTTCCTCGGCGGGTGCTCCGCGCAGGAACTCGCCGCACACGTGGAGAACGGCAAAGCGGACATCGCATTCGCCATGTACCCGACATCGATCGAGGAATTGCTCGCGGTCGCAGGAGCCGGACTCATCATGCCGCCCAAGTCGACATGGTTCCATCCGAAGATCCGAAGCGGCCTGTTCCTGCACTCATTCTCGCCCGCACTCGATGCAGCGCTAGGATGAACGGCATGAATGAACAGGAGCCAACCGTGTTCGCAACGCCATTGGCGATGGCTTCACGGGTTCTGGTTGTCGATCGTCTTGGCGCACACGCGCTTGAAGGGCTCCGTGCCGCAGGCTGCGATGCCATCCAGAATCCGATGCTGGAAGGCACGACGCTCCCCGATGCGATGCGCGACATCGAGCCCGACATTCTCATCACGCGTGATACTCGCGTGGATGATCGTGTGCTGAGTGCCACGGAACGGCTCGGGCTCGTCATCGGTACGGGACCGACGATCGAGAGCATCGATGTGGAAGCAGCCAGCAACCGCGGCATCTTTGTCGTGCACTGCCCGGGACGCACCGCGTCAGCCGTGGCGGAACTGGCATGGGCCATGATCCTCGCATGCGATCGGGATCTGGCGACCTCGGCACAGCGGGCACGCCTCGGGCATCACAGCGAAGGTGGACGCGAGGCTCCCGGGCTTTTCGGGCGAACGCTCGGCGTGGTCGGTCTCGGTCAAGTTGGGCAGGAAGTCGCACGCCGTGGCATCGCGTTTGGCATGCATGTCGTTGCGTGGAGCCGACACATCACGGAAGCACGGTGTAACGCACTCGGCATCGATTACTGTGCGAATCTCGTGAATCTTGCGAAGCTCTCCGATGTCGTGAGTGTCAGCGTGACAGGCAACGAGGAGTCCGAGGGCCTGCTTGGTGACAAGTTCTTTCAGGCGCTTCGCATGGGATCGACCATCGTCAACACGAGCCTCGGCAGCGTGGTGAACGAGCGTGCACTGCTCAACGCATGCCGCACCAAGGGCATTCGTGCGGGGCTCGATCTGCATTCCGCCGATGGTCTCTCGCAGCCTGGGTCGCCGGCTGCGGAACTGCTGGCGGAGCCTGGTGTCATCGCAACGCTCGATGCGGGTGCGCACACCGCGCAGGCGCGCGAGTCGATCGATCACGATGTCGTTCGCATCGTGCGCCAGTGGCTCGACCAGGGAACAGTCACCGCGTGCATGAATCGCTCCTCGGCCAGCAGCGCAACGACGCTGATCCATGTGCGCCATCTGAATCGTCCCGGTGTGCTGGTCGGTGTTTTCGATGTGCTCGGACAGGCGGGCATCAATGTGGAAGAGATGGAAAATGTCATTTGCGAAGGCAATCGGGCGGCGATCGCACGCATCCACTTGAATGAGCTGCCGACCGAGCGCACCATCCAACAGATTCGTGAGGCCCCAAACGTACTGGGCGTGCATGTGCAGTCCGTACGGCGCGGCACGCAGGACTGAAGAGCCCCGACGATGGGACGTATCTGGAACTTTTCCGCAGGCCCCGCCGCGATGCCCGAGGGTGTGCTGCGTGAGCTTGGCGCAGACCTGCTTGATCTGGAGGGCACGGGCATCGGTATTTTGGAGCACTCCCACAGGCAGCCGCCTTTTGACCGTGTCCTGGCGGGCGCACTCGACTGCTGCCGGCGCTTGGGCGAAATCCCCGAGACGCATGAGATCCTCTTCGTTCCGGGCGGTGCGACATTGCAGTTCGCACTGATCCCACTGAACCTGCTGCCCGACGGCGGCGTCGCGGACTATCCCGACACAGACATCTGGACGGCGAAGGCGATCGTGGAGGCACGTGATGCTGTGCCAAGTGCGAGGATCGCCGTCCCGTTTGAAGGCAAGCGCTGCGCGTACGACCATGTGCCAAGTGATGCGGAGTGTCCCGCGAGCACGGGCGCCGCGTACATGCACTACTGCTCCAACAACACTGTGCATGGCACGCAGTACCGACACCCCCCCCGCTGTGCCGATGGTGGCGTACTGATCAACGATGCCAGCAGCGAGATCTTTTCTCGACCTGTGGACTGGGCTGCGCATGGCCTGGTGTACGCGTCGGCCCAGAAGAACTTGGGCGTTGCAGGGATGTCGATCATCATCGTGCGCCGCGATCTGCTGCAGCGTGCACCGCGGAAGTTGCCCTCCATGTTCTCCTATGCAGCTCATGCGAAGGCGGGCAGTCGCATCAACACGCCGCCGACCTTCGCCATCCATGCGCTGTGGCGCATGTGTCAGTGGATGCTCCGCGAAGGTGGCGTCGCCGAAATGGAACGCCGCACCCATGCGCGCGCGCGGCTGGTGCAGCATGCGATCGATGCCTCGGATGGGTTCTACACACCGCTCGGGCATGCAGCGTGTCGCTCGCTGATCAATGCATCATTTCGACTGCCGACCGCACAACTCGATGACCGCTTTTGGAGAGATGCTGCACGCGATGGCATCGATGGACTCGCAGGCCACCGTGAAGCAGGTGGCATACGCGCATCGATGTACA
This sequence comes from Planctomycetota bacterium, assembly GCA_016872915.1. Taxonomy (GTDB): domain Bacteria; phylum Planctomycetota; class Phycisphaerae; order Phycisphaerales; family SM1A02; genus F1-60-MAGs104. Next base: position 68,591 of record VGYQ01000002.1, read on the forward strand.
ACTCCTGCCCCCTCTCGGCCGTCGAGGCCCTTGTCGCCTTCATGCGCGAGTTCAAGCGCACGAACGGCTGATCAGGGCAGCGGGCGAAGCCTGATGTTTCGAAACTCGATGTGTGCGCCCTCGGACTGCAGGGCGATCCAGCCATCGATCACTTCACAGCGTGTTGCGGTGTTCTGCACCACGCCATTCACCGCGAGTTGCAGGTCTTCGTCGACGAGCCGAATGGCATAGTGATTCCACTCCCCGAGAGGTTTCTCGTTGGATGGCTGCGCTTTTTCCGTATGGCGGCCCTTCGTGCGGTCCACGTTGGTACTCATCGGGAATGCATCGATGTTCCAAATGTCTCCGGCACTGCCGCTCTGCAGTTGCGCCTCGATTGACTTCGGCCACACCTTGTCTGGGTGCTGCACGCGCATGAGGACACCTGAGTTTCCAGCACCTTTGGACGGATCAAAGCGCCACTCCAGCTCGAGCTCGAAACTCGTGTACCTGCGTTCAGTGCGCAGATATCCGATGGGCTGACCGGCACACACAAGAACACCATCGCGCACCGTCCAAGTCCCGGGGGGAGCATCGGCAGGGAACACCTTCCAGTTCGCGAGATCTGTGCCGTTGAAGAGATCGATGCGCTGCGGCTCGCTGCGCGAAATGTCAGGCGGTGCTTGGCACGAAAGAAGCACTGCAACAGCCCCACAGACGCAGAGCGCCGCACGTTTGGGCACGGGGTGCAAACTCAGTTCCCGCCAGAGCCACCCGATGGCTTGCGCCTCAGCTCCGTCTCCGCAGCGACCCAGTTGTCGAACTCGGTGCCGCCGTTCTGCAACCAGCTGTGGTAGGCGGCAAGTTGGATCTGTCCAAAGGTTGGTCCGACTGCGCTCGACGACCAAGTCAGCGGGGATGTCTCGACGATGGTCGAGGCACGCGACTTGGGCGACACGTTCCCTGCCGTCGACTTGGTCTTACGCACTTTGGAACGCGTTGGCTTTTTGGTGGTCGACCTCGCCGCAACGGACGTTCGTGTCTTGCTCGCTGGCTTCACGTTCGTGCGCGACTTTGTCTTCGGTGCGCTCCCTGCTCGAGACGACTTCGCGACGGTGCTGCGCTTCTTTGGCATGGACTTGGTGGTTGGCATGTCTTTCTCCTTGGTGGTTCGCACGCGAGCATTCCCAGAACGGCGGCGGTTGGGTCGCTGCGGCATACTGCACATAGGGTAACGATTACACCACCCCAAAGTCGATTGGTAAGCAGGCCTGCATTGCCTCACGTCCCATCGCAAGATTGAAGCGTTCACGAGTCGTTGCCCAGGAATCGCCACCCATCCGAGCCACCGCACGGAGTCGCTGCGGATCCACGGCGCCATCCGAAATCAGCGCATCATCGATCCAAACATGAACGACTTCACCAACCACGATGTTGCCGCCGCCTGCCTGCCCTGCCGCAAGCCGAACGACCTGGAGCGTTCGACACTCAAACACCGCGGGACTCTCCGCCACCGAAGGAGGCGCGACGACCGTGCTTCGGCGCTCATGCAGCCCCGCCAAGGCGAACTCACTCTCACCAAATGGCAGCGCCTCTGCCGCGGTGGCGACGCGTCGCACGATCGGCTCGGTGCAGACGCTGACCGTGAACTCCCCCTGACCACCCTCTGATCGCGACTTCGCATTGCGAAGCGAATCCTTCTCGCCGCCGTCGCGATTGTTTACAGGACAGAAGAGCAGCGACATCGGTCGCGAGCCGATCCCAGTGAAGAAGGAGAATGGCGCGAGATTCGGCCGTCCCTCCAACGACACGGTGCCGACCACGGCGATCGGTCGCGGCACAATCACGCCGATCAGCAGGCGATAGCAGGCGGCAATTGACTCCTGATTGGGCGTGAAGTCCATGTCTGCCACAGTATCGTCGATCCCCCCTTATGCTGCCCTCATGAATCAGGAGTATGAATTCGATCTCACGGTCGTGGGGAGCGGACCGGCAGGACAGGCTGCTGCGATTCAAGCCGCAAAGCTCGGCAAGCGTGTGGCGTTGATCGAACGTCGCGGCGCCATCGGTGGCGTTTCCGTACACCTCGGCACGCTGCCCTCCAAGACCTTTCGCGAGGCGGTGATAAGCCTGCAGCGCGGCACGGTGCGCAAGTCGCTGGAAGCGGCTGGCGCAGATCCGATTCGCTTGACAATGCCAATGCTGATCGACCGAGTCAGCGGTGTTATCCATGACGAGCAGCAGCTCATCCGCGAGGTTCTGAATCGAAACGATGTCAACATCCTTTCAGGCTTTGGCTCCTTCATCGATTCGCACACCCTTGCGATCGACAGTCCTGAAGGCGATCGTCGCATAACGACTGCGTTCACATTGCTTGCCACGGGAACTCGACCCGTCATCCCCGCCTCGTGCCCCGATCATTCAAGTGATGAAAGTCCCATCGTGCTCACGAGCGATCGCATCCTTGCACTCCGCCAGATCCCGCGCACCATGATTGTGGTGGGTGGCGGCGTGATCGGCGTCGAGTACGCGTCATTCTTCGCCTCACTTGGCACCAAGGTGACGCTGATCGAGCGTACGGAACGTCCCATTTCGTTCATGGATACCGAAACCATCGACGAGATGATCCATCACATGCGGCTGCAGGATGTGATCTTTCGCTGCAGCGAGGCGGTTGTCCGTATTGCGTGTATCGACGAGCATCCTCGGCGAGTCGTGGTGGAACTCGAGAGCGGCAAACGCATGACGGCCGATGTGGCCCTCATCTCCGCCGGTCGACAAGGCTGCACGGAGGGGCTGCATCTGGATGCGATTGGCCTTGTGGCAGATTCACGAGGACGCATCTCTGTCAACGAGACCTACCAGACCACAGTGAGCGGCGTATACGCCGCGGGCGATCTGATTGGCTTCCCTGCGCTCGCTGCAACGAGTTCAGCGCAAGGGCGCATCGCCGCCTGCCACATGTTTGGTGCACCGAGTTCGCCGATGGGCAACGACTACCCGCTCGGCATCTACAGCATTCCAGAGATGAGTAGCGCCGGTGCAACGGAGCAAGTACTCACCAAACAGAAGGTTCCGTATGAAATTGGCGTCGCGCGCTACAGCGAGATCGCACGGGGCAAGATCGCCGAGACGGCAGACGGATTTCTGAAACTGATTTTCCACCGCGAAACACGCCAACTGCTCGGCGTCCACATCGTTGGCTCGAATGCCACTGAACTGGTGCATGTCGGGCAGGCCGTGATCCGCCTCAAGGGTGGACTCGACTTCTTCCTCACCAACGTCTTCAACTACCCCACCTACGCCGAGTGCTACAAAGTTGCGGCGTATAACGCTTACAACAATCTGCTCAACAACACCATGGCGTGAGAGCACCGCCATCGCGCCATGACATCGGCACGCCGCTTGGGGGCGCGGCGGAAACGCAGGCGATCACTCCGCGACCGCCGGGGCGGCGAGCGGACGAACCCAGATGTTTCGGAACTGCAACGCGTCGCCGTGATCCTGCAACTTGATCGGTGCAGTCTCCGCATGCGATGCATAGGAAGCGCGCCGCATATGTGCGGTCTCGCCGAGCACCTCGGAGTTCTCCTGAACCAGCACACCGTTCAGCAGCACCGTCATGGACGCGGTGCGCACAATCCCCGCCGCCGTATCAAAGCGTGGTCCACGGAAGATGACGTCATAGGCATTCCACTGCCCCTGCGGGCGGCATGGGTTCACCAGCGGCGGGTGCTGCCCATACATCGAACCCGCCATGCCATCCACGTAGGTGACGTTGCCGGACGAGTTCAGAATCTGCAGCTCGTAGCGAGACATGAAGAAGATGCCACTGTTGCTTCCTTTCTGACCGTCGCACTTCAGTTCAGTGGGAACCATCCACTCGATATGGAACTGGCAGTCGCCAAAAGAATCTCGGGTGGCAATGTCTCCCGTGCGCGGCACGATGGTGAGTACTCCGCCATCCGCCTTCCACCCGATCGGTGACTCTGAACCGGCCTTGACCCATTTGGATGTGTCGCTGCCGCCAAAAAGCACGACGGCATCGCTCGGCGGCGTCATCGCACAGACAGCCCCCGTCTGTACGACGGGCGGCTGTGGGCGCTTCATGTCATGCACATCCCAGCGAAAGGATCGCTGCTGTGACTGCATCCATCCACCGGCAAGCACCGCACACCCGAGCGAGAGCAGCACGGTGAGCGCGGCGCTCCGACGGGACCACGTCAGGTGGGGGAAACACTTGATCATTACTTCGCCCCGCCTGCGCGGAAGTCGAATTGCTGTCCGCCGATCGATGCATCAAGCATCGCACCCGTGCTGCTTCCGATAAAGACCGCGACTCCATTCTGATAGTCGTTTGCTGCGCCGGCACCTGACGTCGCCATCACGGCAGACGCCTGTGCCGCGAACTGGAACGTGCCGTTCTTGAACTGGTTCAGCGCAGACTGATCCTTGAAGAAAATGAATTCATCGAATACCTGCCCGCCGATCTGAGCACCGACCGAACCTTGGTTCATCGAGCAGAAGCCGATGGAACGCCCACCGGAGAAGACCTCGCCATTCCCTGCAGCACCGCCAAAGATGAGCCCCCCCTTCCCAACGGACGGCAGCACCACATACCCAGACGAGCCTGCAAAGAACTTGTCCATGCTCGGATCCCGGAGTTTCAACCGATCGACCGCAGCGCGAACTTCCGTGCTGAGATCCTTCTGCTGCTCCTCGGTCTTTGGACCCGAAGCGCAGCCAATGAGTACGAGAGAGAGCGCAGCGAGAGCGATGATTCGTTTCATTTGGTGTTGTTCCTTCAGTGTTGTGACGTGCGAAGACCCTGAAGGCGGGGATCCTACCCTCTCTCCGGACAATGGTCTTGCTCTTGTGAACTGAGGCAAGTTGGGGTACCACGCCATCCGAGATGGCAGCGCAAGCCAACAAGTTTCTGCATGGATCGACGGGGACACTGACGCTGCTCACCACACTGAACCTGCTCAACTATCTCGATCGCTACCTCCTCGCCGGCATTGTGGCACCGCTTCAGCAGTCGCTCGGCGCTACGCAGACCGAAATCGGATTGCTCACGAGTGCCTTCCTGATCGTCTACATGATCGCTGCGCCTCTGTTTGGACTTGCCGCGCGGCGCGCCAGCAGACCGCACCTCCTCGCCGCTGGCATTTTCATCTGGAGTGCAGCCACGCTCGCCAGCGGATTCGTTCACACGCTGTTGCAGCTGCTCTTGCTCCGTGCGCTCGTAGGTATCGGCGAGGCGGCGTACTCCACGCTCGGCCCTGCCCTGCTCGCCGCGCACTTCAAGCCTGAGCGGCGAGCCTCCGCACTCAGCATCTTTTGCGCGGCCATCCCGATCGGCACGGCACTCAGCTACATCGCATCCGGAATGCTTTCCCAACACTGGGGGTGGCGCTCGGTCTTCATCGCCGGTGGCGTGCCGGGGCTGTTGCTTGCGTTCCTCTGCCTGCGTCTGCGGGAGCCGCTGCCGAACGCGGATGAACAGGCGAGCACGGACCATGTCCCGATTGGACAGCGCGCGGTGGCGCTGCGAACCGTCTTCGGCAGTGCCGACTTTCGGTCTGCCACGATCGGTCTCACAGCCTTTACCTTTGCATTCGGTGCGCTGGCCGTCTGGATGCCGCACTACCTGACCACCGTCCGCGGCTGGAGCGCCGTCGATGCATCCGCATCGTTCGGCATCATCATCGTGGCGGCAGGACTGCTCGGGACACTCGGCGGTGGTGTAGCGGCACGCGCGCTCGGCGGCGGCTCGCGCGCGTGCCTGCTGCTGTGCAGCCTCTGCATGCTCGCGGCAACCCCGCTCACCGCCGCGGCTCTGTACTGTACGGATACGGTGCTGGTGTTGACGGTCCTGTTTCTCGCGGCGACATTTGCCTTCGCAACGCAGGGCCCCGTGAATGCGTTGGTGGTCAACGCCGTACCTGCAGATCTTCGCGCATTTGCGGTGGGCGCCAATGTGCTGGCAATCCACGCCTTGGGCGATGTTCCAAGCCCCGTGATCGTCGGACGCCTCGCCGATTCATCGTGGGGATGGGAGTGGGCGATGGCACTCATCCCTGCAGCGATGCTGCTCTCGGCCATTGCATGGCTGCCGATCTGGAGGCGCCCATGATCGACACGCCGGCACAGATGCCCTCGCCGCGCCGCGTAGCGCGTGCGGCTCTGATCGGGCTCGGCGTGCTCGCGATCCTGTTCTTCGTCGACCACGAGGTCGCTCTCTTTGGAGCGAGTCTTCCGTGGGAGATTCATGATGTCGCGCTGATTCTGACCGAGTTCGGCGAGGGACAGTGGCTCATTGTGCCATCTGTTCTGCTCTTCGTGTATGGCTGGCGCACGGGACGCGACAATCTTGCGCGGTGGGCATTCCTGCTCGGTGTGACCGTTGCTGCCTCCGGTGGGCTGGCGAATGCGCTGAAGATTCTGTTCGGGCGTTGGCGTCCCGCTGCGTTCATCTCCGGTGATCTCACCGGATTTGAGTGGTTTGAAAAGGGATGGGTGAGGGCGTCCTTCCCAAGTGGACATGCGACGACCGCCGCAGCCGCTTCACTGGTGCTTGCGATCTGGTTCCCCAAACTGCGATGGCCGATCCTGATGTTCGGTGTAGCAATCGCGGCAACTCGGATCGTACTGGAGGCGCACTATCTGACCGATGTGATCGCGGGCTGGCTGCTTGGCGCAGGCTGTGTGATGACCGCGCTGTGGATCTGGTGGAAGTTGCATCCACCTTCGGTGCCACGCGCGATGGATGCGGGCTGGCCGCGATCGCCAACCGCAATCGCATGGACGGCAATCGCGGCGGGAACGCTGCTGCGCGTGCTGGTGGGCGTCTGGCTGCCGCTTGGAATCGACGAGGCGTATGAAGTCGGCGCATGTCGTTCTGTCACGCTCTCGGGGTTTGATCACCCGCCACTTGTCTATCTGCTTGTGCGTGCAGGGCTCGCACTGTGTGGAAACGGTCCGGTGGAGGCGATCTGGATTCGTCTTCCCTTCATCCTGCTGTTTGCGTTCACCACATGGATGGCGTGGCGGACGGCGCGCCTGCTGTTTTCACCGCAGGCTGGCGCATGGACCGCAGTGCTGCTGAATCTCTCGGCGCTCTTTGCCGTGGCGCTTGGCGGCTGGGCTCTGCCCGATGGACCGCTGCTCGCGGCACTCATGGTGATGGCATGGGCGCTTGCTCGCGGCGGCGTCCTCGGTGCACTGCAGGTCGTGAATGTCCAACCGTGGAGCCCATGGAAAACTTGGATCGTTGCGGGTGCTGCACTCGGTACAGCGGGGCTCGCGAAGTACCAAGCCGCACTCGCCGGGATTGGCGTGCTGCTGTTCCTGCTGTCCACGCGCGAGGGACGGCAACTCCTGCGCCACCCGGCGCCATGGGTCGGTGCTGCGACTGCGATCGCAGTGACAAGTCCCGTGCTCATCTGGAACGCGACGAATGACTGGGCTTCTTTCCGATTCCAGAGCGCGCGTGCTTCCACAGACGGAGGTTTCCATCCCTTGCGCGTCCTCGAGTCACTTGGTGCGCAGGCAGGGATCATTCTGCCCTGGATCTGGGCACCACTCCTGTTTGAGATGGTGAAGGCGCTGCGGCGCGGCCCACACGCGAGCACTTTGGCACGGTCGACATGGTTCTTTGCGTGCATGACCCTTGTGCCGGTCACCACTTTTCTCCTGATCGCGGCGTGGAGTCCGAAGGGGCTCCCCCACTGGCCTGCGATTGGTTATCTGTTTGCGTTCCCGCTGCTTGGTGTCGCGACAGCACACGAACTTGCGCATGGCAAGCGAGCACTGGTCAGAAACTGGCTGGTGTTTTCGGCGGTCGTCCTTCTTGTGGTCGTGCCGATCGGTGTGACGCAGGCGGCGCACGGATGGATACAGCGCATGATTCCAGCGGCAGCCTCCTTCAAAGACCCGACGCTCGAGGCGCTGCCGTGGAACGCCATCCGCACTTTCGTGGTACGGCGAGCGAGCGAACGCGCGGAGTTTGCGGCGAGTCAGCCGCTGTTCGTGCCGCCCCCCGCGGTGTACACGCTCGGTGCACAGGCGGGCGATGCGGTGACTGATGTTCCCTGCATCGACGAGATGCCAACAGTGCTGCCGCCCACCAACGATGTGCTCACGCAGCCACCCCTCCCCCCCGTCCAGGATGTGCTCGCGCCGCCGCCGCCAGCGCCATCCACGTGGGAGCGCAAGCCGCCGAAGGTGTCGCGTCCGCCCCGATCGCCCGACCCGCAGCCACCGCTGCCCGAGTTGGATGCGGACATCCTCGTGCGCTGCGGAGATGAGGGGGTGGCGCGAGACAGGTTCTTCGCAGCCGCGATCAACTGGCGTGATGCGGGAAAACTGGCCACGGCGCTGCACGGAACAGATATTGATGTCGCGTGCCTGAGCAGCGACGCACGACAGTTCGGATGGCTGTACCGCGACCGCGATCTCGTCGGACGCGATGCGCTGCTCTTCGTGACGAGCGATCAGGTCGATGGAGCGATGCGCGACCTTGCACCGCGCTTCGCATCACTCACGCCGATCGCGGTCATTCGCCTGAATCGTGGCAGCAGCATCGCGCAGACACTCACGGTCCTGTGCGCGATCGACTACAGCGGGAACGACAGCTAGAGGTTCGCGACTGCCCAACCGGAGCGAGGTGCGCGCCGCAGCATGCGGCTCGCGACAGGACTGTTCGTGAACGCACATGATTCTGGGCTGAATTGCAGGTCCTTGCCGGGATCGAGCGCACTGACCGCCCCGATGGAGAGGCTCTCACAGAGTAGCCCTCCCTTCTCGAAGCGCGAGACACATGCATCCTTTTTCCCCGCAAGACATGCATCGATCCAGTCATGCCAGTGATTCGATGCGCCGACATCCTCCGTGGGCAGATTCACTGGCTTGCCATCGACGAACACACGCGACCAGGCAAACTCGATCGGGAACCACAGCACGCCCTTGTCGCCGACGGCGATCACACCGCCATCACCTTTCACGACTTCCTCCCCAGTCTTTCCGCCTTCCCAACCCTCGGGCAGACCAAGTGCACGGAAATCGGGGAGCCGTCCACCATCAAACCAGTGCAACGTCAGCCCATTCGGTCCCGTCTTGGGTCCGGCCGCATACTTCATGATGACCGTCTCGCGCTCCGGGTACTGATCGCTCGTCGCCTTCTCTGGATCGCAGCGCACCGAGAGGGGCATCCCCAGTTCCAACTCATAGAACGGCACATCAAGTATGTGACAGCCCATGTCACCAAAGGCACCCGTTCCCCAGTCGATCGTGCCGCGCCAGTTGAATGGCGTGTAGCCATCCTTGTAGGGACGCTCGGGCGCAACACCGAGAAACAGATCCCACGACAACCACGCGGGGATCGGATCACTGCCCGCCGGACGGGCGCCACCCTGTGGCCACCATCCTGCCGGGCGATTTGTCCACGCATAGAGATCACTCACGCGACCGACGGCGCCCTCGCGCAGCAGCTTTGCGCCGTATCGCCTCCACTTCGTCGCGATCCGCTGCGTTCCCATCTGCGTCACAATGTTTGGCTTCGACGCCGCCACCTCGGCAAGTCGGCGATTCTCCCACGCGCCATGCGCGAGCGGCTTCTGACAGTACACATGCTTGCCCAAGTTCATCGCGGCCATCGAGATAGCCGCGTGCATGTGGTCGGGCGTGCTCACGACAACTGCATCAAAGCTCTTCTCCATGGATGCGAACAATTCCCGCCAATCGGCGAATGCCTTCGTCTGTGGGAACTGTGGCGGCACTGGCTTGCCCTCCTTGTCCTTCGTACCGAGTTGCCACGCATCGAGCGCACGGCGATCGACATCGCACAGCGCCACAATCTCCACCATCGGATGCGAGGCGACCGCACGGAGGTCGTCATTGCCCATCCCACCACAGCCGATCTTGGCCACGCGCAATTTGCTGTTGCTTTGTGGACGCTGCCGGGAGAGTCGCGTCACGGCCTTGAATGAGATCGGCGCCGCGAGCGAAGCGAGAACGAAATCACGTCGGGAAATGGCCATGCATGGATTAGACACGAAAGTCAGCCCCGATGCGAGAGGTACACCTGCGATTACACTCCAGCCGTGGGCATGCGGGCGGCGGGCAGTCAGCCGCAATCCTGCCCCGCAGCATGAGCGCCATAGATTCCCCAGTATCGCCCACGGATGGGCACGCAAGTGCGACCGCGAAGTTGAAGGCCGGCGTTGTGCTTGCCGCCATTGGCATCGTCTTTGGGGACATTGGCACGAGTCCCCTGTACGCCCTGCGGGCCGGCTTTTTGGTGCCAGGCCAGGAGTCGGTGAGCGCCGATGCGGTGTCACTGCCGTTGGTCTACGGACTGATCAGCATCTTCTTTTGGACGCTCATGCTCGTCATCAGCGTCAAATATCTGCTGTTCATACTCCGCGCAGACAATCGTGGCGAAGGGGGCATCTTTGCCCTCCTGTCGCTGCTGCCGACTCCCAAGGAAGGCAGCGTCTTTGGACTACCGAGGCGATGGTTCATCCTGGGAGTCGTTGGCGCATCGTTGCTGTATGCGGATGGCCTGATTACTCCCGCCATCAGCGTTCTCTCGGCACTGGAGGGACTGAAGGAGTTGCAGCCCTTCGAGCTTCGGTCCGAGCCCATGTTTTCCACCGAGTTGATCATGCTGATGGCACTGGTGGTGCTGTTCGGGCTCTTTCTCATTCAGCGAAAAGGCACCTCGTTCATCGGCTTCCTGTTTGGACCCATCATGCTGCTGTGGTTCCTCACACTCGGGGTGCTTGGCGCGGTCAGCATCGTGAAGACACCCCAGATTCTTGAAGCACTCAATCCCATTCATGTTGTCAATGTCTTTCAGGGATCTTTCACGGCCGCCATCACGGTCGTCAGTGCCGTCATGCTCTGCATTACGGGTGGCGAGGCGCTCTATGCAGACCTTGGTCATTTCGGGCGACGGTCCATCGGTACAGCGTGGTACTGCATCGTGCTGCCCGGTCTCTTTCTGAACTACCTCGGCCAGGGCGCGCTGCTTCTGCGAACCCCAGAAGCCATCGTGAATCCCTTCTTTTTACTCGTGCCCGAGTGGGGCGTCGGCCCCATGGTGATTCTGGCGACAGCAGCAGCGATCATCGCGAGCCAAGCCATCATTACGGGCATCTTCTCACTCACACATGCTGCGATTCAACTCGGGTTGCTGCCACGACTGCGAGTCGTGCACACATCCGAACATGGCTCTCAGGTGTACGTGCCGCTGATGAACATGATCGCTGCCGTGCTGGTGTGCCTCATCGTGCTCATCTTTCAAACTTCCGAGCGCCTCTCCTATGCCTACGGTCTCGCTGTTGCGCTCGATATGGGACTTGTTGCCATCCTCTTCGCCGTGCTGATGCAACGCCACCATGGGTGGGGCATTGTGCGCCTCTCTGCCTTCCTCGGCGTCTTCTTGACGCTCGATCTCACCTTCATCATCGCCAACACATTCAAGATCCCCAAGGGTGGCTGGCTGACGCTTCTGATTGCATCCACCACCTGTTACATCATCTTCACATGGATCCGCGGACGAAAGGTCATGATCGAGCGCTACGCACGGCAGACGCTTGACTTCACGCACCTTGTCAACAGCCTGCAGACCCATCCTCTGCCTCGGGTCTCGGGGACAGCCGTCTTCCTCACACAGCAGCAGTCGGGCGTGCCGCCGACTCTTCTGCATCACATCAAGCACAACAAGGTGCTCCACGAGAAGGTCGTGATCATGACGGTGCAGACGGTCGCCGTGCCCTTCGTGGATCGGAGCGATCAGGTGAAAGTCACGGAACAGTCTGACGGATTCTGGACGGTCGCCGCCAGCAACGGATTCCTCCAGTCTGCGGATGTCCCGAGGCTCATGCGAATCGCAGGCGAGCAAGGGCTTGAAACACACGAGGGCAGCACGACCTACTTCCTTGGCAGGAACATCCTGTCGCCGCGCGGACGATCCACCATGCCAGGCTTTCAAAAGCGGCTGTTTTGCACCCTCGCCCAGATCAGTTCAAGCAATCCCCTGTACTTCTCTATCCCGCCTGGGCGCATGATCGAACTCGGCGTTCAAGTGGACATCTGAGAACGCAACCGCGGTTGGACGCGCGCGCAGACGCGATTACCATCCGCGGCATGGGTGGAATGCCCCACATTTCCCCGCCCCGCCTGCGGTCCGCCGCATGGACCCTTGTCACCATCGTCATCACAACGCTGTCCGCGTGCTCCAAACAACCACCCTTGGCACCCGCGGATCTGTTCGCGCAGGCGCAGGCGCAGGAGGAGGGCACCAATGGCCCCGCCAACATCGATACGGCCGTGATCCTGTACGAGCGCGCAGCGGAGGGCGGCAGTCTTGAGGCAATGCAGCGACTTGTTGCCCTCCACCGCGGCGGCTGGAACGGCAAGCCGCCCAACCGGGTCGCGCTGCAGCGTTGGCTCGGAGAGGCGGCAAAGCTCGGTGACGGGGAATGTGCGCTTGAACTTGCAGGCATGATTGCGCGGGGCAATGGCATCTCGACGGACGAGGCGGATGCGACCCGTTGGTACCGACTTGCTGCCGAAGCCGGCAGCATCGAGGGCGCACTGCGCTACGGTCTCCGTCTCGCGGATGGCATCGGGACGGCAAGGGACGCGGCTGCAGCGCGCGATTGGCTTGGGAGAGGCATGAACGCCGACCCTGCGCTGGCGGCTCGGCGGCTGGCACTCCTGCTCGCGGACGGCGCTGGCGGACCCGCCGATGATGGTGAAGCCGCGCGGTGGATGCGCATGGCCGCCGAGCGCGGCGATGCGATCGCGCAGCATCGCCTCGGACAATTTCTTGCGGAAGGTCGCGGCTGTGCACCCGACGCGGGCGAGGCGGCGGTCTGGTACCGACTCGCTGCAGATGCGGATCTGATCGATGCGCAAGTGTCGCTGGCACTTGCACTGCGCGATGGAGTTGGCGTGAAGTCTGATGCGGTTGAATCGATCCAATGGCTCGAACGCGCGGCGGCCAAGGGGTCACCCGTGGCACAGCTTCTGGCCGCACGCATGTACGACGATGGCGATCTGGTGGAGCGCAATCCTGCGCGTGCCGCCGCGCTTTACGCGTTGGCATCTGCGCAGGGTTCTGTGGTAGCGAGTGTCTCCCTCGGCATGCTGCAGTCTTCCGGCGATGGAGTTGCCCGCGATCCTCAGGCAGCAGCAAAGAACTTCCTCGGCGCAGCGGAACGAGGGGATCCGGATGCGCAGTTGCTGCTCGGTCGACTGCTGCTTGCAGGCGAGGGCATTCAACAGAATCCGCGCGAAGCGGCAGCGTGGTTCAGCAAGGCTGCGAAGGGCGGTCTCGCCGATGCTCAATATGAACTCGCGCGCATGTATGAGTTTGGAACTGGAGTGACAGCCGACAGTGCTCAGTGCAATACGCTCTATCGTGCAGCGGCAGAACAGGGACAGCCCGATGCCTGCTACGTGCTCGGTTGGCGTTACGACCATGGGCAGGGACTTCCCGAGAGCGATCTGGAGGCTGCCGCGTGGTACCGCGCCGCTGCGGATCAGGGTGTCCCGCACGCGAAGTTGCAACTCGGCGTGCTCTACGAGCGCGGCGATGGTCTGCCGCAGAATGATGCGTTGGCGGCGCAGTTGTATCTCGACGCGTCCGAACAGGGTCTGGACTGGGCGCAGTTCTTCCTTGGACAGATGTATCGGCGCGGTGCAGGTGTTCCCTACGACATGATTGCGGCGTACGCGTGGCTCAATCTCTCGGCGAGTGCCGGCAATCCATCGGCCGCCCATGAACGCAACCAACTGCGCGGCAAGATGACCAAGGAAGACATCGCGAAGGCGCAGGATCTCTCGCTCCGTCTGCTGAAGGTCTCGCCCGATGAAGCGCTCGAGAATCGGCAGCGGTATCTGCCGCCAGGGCAGCGGAAAATGGGCACTTCGCAAGCGACCACGCTGCAGCCGACCGAGAGCACGCGACGTGCGATCGGCGCGGACGATGCAGGGAGAGGCAGCGGCAACTCGGGGTCGGGCAGCGGACGGTCGCGTTCATCTGGACGCGCACCACGCACGCCAAACGCGCCCCGCTGAGATTCGGCGCGAGTTCACAGTTGCCTGAGCGCCCGGGTCCCTGACCGAGGGCAACAAAAGAAAAGACCCGCTGCTTTCGCAGCGGGTCTTCGACATTTCGTCGATGGACGGTTCCGAAGGAACCGAATCAATAACGATCGCGGCCACCGCCGCCACCGTAGCCGCCGCGGCCACCGCCGCCGCCGCCACCGTAGCCACCGCGACCACCGCCACCGCCACCGAATCCGCCGCGCGAACCACCCGATGCGGGCGGACGAGCTTCGTTCACGGTGAGGTTGCGACCTTCGAACGCCTTGCCATTCGAATCCTCGATGGCCTTCTTTGCCGCTTCATCATCACCCATGGTGACGAAGGCGAATCCGCGAGAACGACCGGTTTCACGGTCGGTGGCGATGAACACCTCGGTCACGGGACCGTACTGGCCGAAGTGCGCAGCGAGCGCCTCCTGCGTGGTCTTGAACGGCAGATTTCCAACATACAGCTTCATAGAGATACGTCACTTTCTTGACAGGCGCGAGCTCAGCGAAAACCGTTACGGAAAATGACGCATCCGACTTCGAAGCGCAGGCGCAAACCTTAAATGGGGTTGGACAATCCAACCCCGATGCCCTCATGCTATCAGATCGTGCAGTCTGCAGAGTGCTGACGCGCGGCCCCTGCGGAGAGGGCGATAACCGACCCCTGCGCCGCGGATGCGTCACTGCGTGGAGATGTTCGTGGGCTTTGGCAGGACATCCGCGCGCGCTGCCTTTCGATTGAGCATCAAGACACGAACATCGGGGTCGATGATGACCTCCTTGGGTTCGAAGTCGCTCTCAATATCCACCTCGCTGGTCTCTCCCGCAGCCACAACATGCATCACCCGTGCATCGCGATACTCGGATCGCTGCGCAGCCGCTTCGGCACGCTCCTGCTGCGTGCGAAGCACCTTCGCCTTCGGCCAACGCTCCTCACCGTTCGTCACCGCCACCTCAACTCGAACGCTGCCCGTTCCCGCGTTCTGGAAACGAACTCGCGTTCGCCATCGCGCTCCTGGCGATGCGGGCGCCTGCGACTCCGCCGACTCGATCTTGAACTCAGGGACTACGACATCGAAGAACCACTGCTTCGTGAATGCGTCGTACGCCGCCGCATCGGGTGCGTACGGGCGCAGCGACTCGACCAGATCCTGGAGCAGCGGATGGTCTGGCCCGGCCATGAACTTTCCGATGAACTCGCGCATCGCCGCATCCATGCGCTCCTCACCCATGTGCTCCATCAGCATCCAGAACACCCAGCCGCCCTTGTCGTAGGTGACGGTCGTGTCGCCGCTGCGCGAACCATCGATCTCAACCATCGGTCGTTCATCATCGACACTGCGTGAAGCGCCGTAGCGAAACTCGATTCCGCGCATGAAGCCCATTCGCATTCGCTCGCCGCGAATCTGCCGAATCAGTCGCGCAGACGCATAGTGCGCCATCCCCTCACTCAGGATGTTTCCTCCAGGGTCGATCCCGGGCCGCAGCAGGTTGCCGAACCACTGGTGCGCTGCTTCGTGCGCCGTGACCATGAACGGCGTGTCCTGTTCGGCGGTCGGCTTTGACATGAAGCCGATGTTCTCGCTGAAAGTGATGTTCGTCGGGAATCCCTGCGCATACCCGGCAAGCCCAGGGAACTCGCTCAGCCGAAGTTCCTTCCACGGATAGGGCCAAAACCACTTCGAATACCACTCATGCGCCCCGTCGAGCGCCTCAAGCATCACGGGCACATTGAAGCCGTGCTCCGGCAAGTGCCAGATCACCGATGCGGCACCACGCGACTCTTCCCAACGACCTGCCACAATGTTCGCCGCCATGATCGGATAGTCCGTTTCCCAGCGCATCGTGCGGATGCCGTTGGCAACGGTGTCGGAAACGCACACCCCCGGCATGTTCACCCGATACTCCTCAGGCACTCGGATGGTCGCGGCCAGCATCGTCTTTCCGCCCGTACCGAATGCGGTCTTGGTGACCTTCTTCCAGTCGTCGGGACCAACGCGCTTCGGTTCCGGCGTGCGCTCCGGGTCGAGGCCGACGCCATCGATGTAGCCCATCCCGGGCAGGAAGGTGGGGCCGAACCCGGCTAGCACGGTGCCAGATGGGAGGATGAACTGGCCGGCGCCCGCGGGGTTGCTGCGTAGGCCATCGGGCACGCGCACCTCGTGGCGGAACCCAAGCTCGATGTCGGCGCCCGGCGCGATCGGGGTCGTTGGCGTGAACACCCACAGTCCGGCGTTGTCCACCACCTTCGTGCCGCGCGGGTTCTTCCGGCGTGCCTCGGCGGCCGACTCGCGCGTCCACTCCTCGCCCTCGAACGTGAAGGCGATGTCGCGGAACGTCGTGTTCGGCGTCACCGAGAACTGCCGAAGCGGCGCGTCGGTCTCGTTGCGCAGGCCGTAGGTTCCCTTCACGCGCAGGTTGCCTGCCGCCGGCTCGAGGTCGAGGTCGAGGTCCATGCGCATGATGGTCAGCGTCGGCGCGTCCTTCCACGTGTTGGCGTTGCCCACGTAGTACTGCTTCTCGAGCTCGCGCTCGGGGCTCCCGTTCGGTCCCTGGCGCACCATCACCGCAAGCACGACGGCGCAGGCGATCGCCGGCCCTCCGAAGACGAGCATGCGCAGGCCACGCCGCCACGCGCGCGCAAACTGCAGACGCGTGGTGATGCCCTGCGCATCGGGCACGCGGCGGCGCCACCACTCGATCGAGGCGTGCAGCATCGTCAGTCCCACAAGAACCCACAGCACACGGTTCAAGAGAAGGGCGCGACGGTCGAGTTCGAGCGCACCGAAATCCGTCCAGATCAATCCGCCCCACAGGTGCCAGTTGAAGACCCAGTTCATCCACCCGGTCTGAACGCACCACCCAGTCAGAATGAGCGCACCAAGGCCCACCGCATAAACCACAGCGCGATTTCGAAAGAGGCTCCACACAAGAGCGAGGAAGGACATCCACGCGAACAGCGTTGCCGACAATAACCCTCCCCAACCGATGATGAACGGCGTCAGCGCCGGCGGGAGAAAGATCCCCGACTCGAAGCCTTGCACGACCAGCGCCACCGCGAGGGCGATCCACACGGCGCCAAGCAGCGCGAGGACCACGGTCGCGGCGCAGGCCAGCATTCGTCCGAGCAGGAGTGGAGCCAGCGCAGCCGGGCTTGCGTTCACGATGGCTGCAAGGCGGCATCGATCATCACGCGCAAGGCTCTCGGTGAAGTAGTAGAGCACCATCAGCACGGAGAGAAGTGTGATCGTGTTGTAGGTCTCGCCCGCGAACGCTCCCGCCGATGTCAGATTGGGTGTATCGAAGGCGCCTGGCGTGAAGATCGCACCGATGCACTGGATCACGATGAGCGGGATGAACACCCACAACCCTGGCGAGCGGCGCAATTCCCGCGCCTCGGCGCGAAACGCATCGACCATGGCAGCAACGATGCCGACGGAACCCTGCGACATACCAAGCGCAAGGAGCGAAGGCTCTGTTCGAGGGCGCTGCGATGCTTCCCGCTGCGCAGCGTCGGATGCGGCGATGATCTCGGGTCGCATCATCACGTTTACCGCGAAGGGCGCCCGCATCCGGGTCCGCTCGCGCCACGCGGCAGCGGCGAGCGCCAGCGCGGCAACCGCAGGAATGGCGAACCGCTGCGTCACGATGAGCGCATCGAATGGAATGGCGTTCGTGTTGTAGAACGCGGCACCACGGTCAACTCTCACGAGCGTCTCATTCAGCCAGCGGAATCCACTGATGTCGATCGCCTGCAGCAGCCGATCGCCCCACTGCGGCAGCCACTCTGGCGAGAAGTTCCAGATGAAGAAGATGTTCGACAGCAAGATCGCAACAGGCAGCGTGAAGACCAACGCAGTCTGCCGCGTCATCGAACCGACCGCGAAACTGAATGCGCCGAGCGACAGCGTCGGAAGCAGGACAAAGAGCAGCATGGGCCGCGCATAGTTGATGAACGCGAATGGGCCGCGCAACTTCTCCGGCTCCGCGAGGGGATACAGCTGATAGAAGCCGACCTGAAGTGCAAGATGCACCACAACAATCATTGCGTAGACGATCGCGAGCCCCAACCACCGACCCACCACATATTGTCCCGCCGTCAGACCTGTGCTGCGCACAATCGGCATCACACGAAGACCATCATCCTCATTCGGGGCGTTGCCGAACACCGTGCACACGAAAAACACGTAAAACAGTGTGAAGATCAGCATGTCACCAAAGGCGAGGTTGAATTCGCTGTTGAGGAACGCTCGTTCGCCACCCGCAACCTCGCTGCCACCGCCGATCCTCACCTGCCCAGACGAGAGGCCCCAGTTCAGGGCGAGCAGAATCAAGATGAACACCCAGAGGGACGGGCGCCGCCAGGCCGTGCGGACTTCGAGGATCGCGAGTGTGAGGGCGCGTGGCATCACAGCGGTTCCCTTCGTGCGTTTAGGCGGCGACTGGAGAGTGCGAGCCGTGAGCGCGATCCGCAGCCCTACTCTCGTCCATCACGCCAAAGTAGACGTCCTCGAGCGTGGGCGGCACTTGCACGAATCCACTCGGCTGCGCACCAGCGGCTGACTGCACGCGCGTGCGGAACATGGAACCCTCCACCAGAACCGCCTGCGTCACACGATGCGAGCCTCGAATGCGCTCAAGCGCTTCGGGAGCAACGATTCCTTCGAAGACGCGCCCTTCAAGGCGCCGCCGCGCGTCAGAGGTACCGCCGCTCGTCACACAGCGGCCACCCCGAATCACTGCAAAGCGCGGACAAAGCGTGGCGATGTCCTCGACGATGTGCGTCGAGAGCAACACGATGCGATCGCGACCGAGTTCCGCCAGAATCCGGTAGAAGCGCTGCCGTTCCTCCGGGTCCAGTCCTGCGGTGGGCTCGTCCACAATCACCAAACGCGGATTTCCCGCAATGGCCTGCGCAATACCGAGTCGCTGGCGCATGCCGCCCGAATAGGTGCGCACCTTGCGTTTGGCGGCGTCGGCAAGATTCACTCGCTCGAGCAACTCGCCCACGAGAGTCTTGCGCCCTTGCGGTGCCTCGATCCCCTTGAGTTGAAGAAGGAAGTCCAGCATCTGCGCGCCAGACAACGAGGGATAGAAACCGAAGTCCTGCGGCAGGTAGCCCAGACGGCTCCACACCGCGCGCGGGTCCTGCACGATGTCCACACCATCCAGCGTCACGCTGCCACCCGTCGGTTCGAGAAGCCCCGCGAGAATGTTCATCAGCGTGCTCTTCCCCGCACCGTTGGGTCCGAGCAATCCAAACAGACCCTCGGGAATCTCGAGCGAGACCCCCTTCAGCGCGGCGACTGGCCCAGGGTAGATCTTGACGAGGTCGTTCAGGCGAAGCATGGCAGGCGATCGTAGTGGCGGTCGGGTTACGCTTGGAGCGCCCCTCGCACACTTCACGGAGACACCACGTTGACATTGCTGATCACTC
Source organism: Planctomycetota bacterium (assembly GCA_016872915.1). Lineage (GTDB taxonomy): Bacteria > Planctomycetota > Phycisphaerae > Phycisphaerales > SM1A02 > F1-60-MAGs104. The sequence goes on from VGYQ01000002.1 coordinate 88,115, forward strand.
TCGTCCTTCTCGCGGGCTCGAATGTGTTTATGACCTACGCGTGTATGGGCATTTGCGCGATCTGAAGGGAAAGCCTCTCTGGATTGCCATCCTCGCTTCGTGGGGAGTGGCGCTGCTCGAGTACTGCCTGCAGGTGCCGGCCAACCGCATCGGCTTTGCTGCGATGTCACTCGCGCAGCTGAAGGTGGCGCAGGAGATCATCACGATGGTCGTGTTCGCCGTGTTCGCCACCTGGTACATGAAGGAACGCCTGACCATGGACTTTCTGTACGCCAGCGTCTGTCTCGCTGCGGCGGCGTTCTTCATGTTCCGCGGCGTCACCGCACCTGCCTGAACGCAAGTCAGCCTGCACCCTCCAATAGACTGAACGCCATGGCGCGAAAGCGCGGCGATCCAGCGCAGCCCAGCCTCTTCGGTCCCGAAGCCGACGAGTCACTTGCGCTGCGCGCGCGTGCGCGCTCAGAGCCCGCGCCCGTTGCACACCCGCCGCAGCGCACTGAACTCGCGCGCGCACTATCCCCCCTCATCCACCTTGGAACGAGTTCCTGGAGTTTTCCAGGTTGGCGCGGCATCGTCTGGCGTGACCGCGAAGAGGAATCGACCCTCGCGCGCGCGGGGCTTCACGCCTATGCACAACATCCGCTGCTGCGGTGCGTTGGCGTGGACCGCACCTACTACCGCCCCGTCAGTGCCGAGACTTTCGAGCGCATGGCAGCGCAGGTGCCGCCCCACTTTCGCTTTCTTGTGAAGGCGCATGAGGCGGTCACGCGCCCCGCCGCAGCGAGTGCCGTGTTTGGTGGAGGTCCATCGCTGCTCTTTGACCCTGCGTACACGAGCGAGCAAGTGATCGCGCCCGCAGCGACAGGCCTCGGCGATCGGCTTGGACCGCTGCTCTTCCAACTATCGCCGATGGGGCTGCGCGGCGCAGCAGAGGCAGAGTCCTTCATTCGCAAGTTGGGCGCGTTCCTCTCGAAGTTGCCTGCGGGACCGCTCTATGCGGTCGAGGCACGCGACCGTGCGCTCATGCGTGCCTCGTGGGCGGCGATGCTGCGCGATACGGGCGCAGTCCACTGCTTCAACGCCCACCCATCACAGCACCAGCCGCTGCAACAGGCACGCCTCGTGGAACCCGAATCGCAGCGCGCGCTCGTGGCGCGCTGGATGCTCCACTCCGATCACACCTACGAAGGCGCGGTCGACCGATACGCACCCTTTGGCGCCATCGTGGACGAGGATCCGACGAGCCGCGCGCAGTTCGCTCGGCTGTGCGCCGATGCGGCGCGCCAGATGCGGAGCGCGTTCGTGATCATCAACAACAAGGCGGAAGGATCCGCACCGCTCTCGGCGGAACGGCTCGCGCAGCTCATCGTGGAGCAGTCGACCCGCCCACCGTCGCAATCGACACCGGCAAGTCCGAAGCCACTGGAGACCGACGCATGACACCACTGCACCGCCGTTCATTTCTCGCCGCCGCCACCTCGCTGCTCGCTGCACCGTTCGTATTCGCGCATGGCTCGCCGAGACTCATTCTCCCGCTGCAAGGTTCGGCATCCGCCGTACCCACACAGCCCGCCGCGCGACGCCGCGTGCTCCGCTGCGCGCACCTCACCGACATCCATGTCCAGCCGGAGCGCGGCGCGGACGCAGGGCTCGCACAGTGCCTCAAGCACATTGCGCAGCAGCAGCCGGCGCCTGACCTGCTGCTCGTGGGCGGTGACTCGGTGATGGATGTGTTCGAGGCGAAAGCAAGCCGCGCCGCGGCGCTCCGCCGCCTGTTCAGCGAAACATGGAGCGCCAACTGCGGAATCCCCGTGCGACATGCGATCGGGAACCATGACATCTTTGGATGGCACCGACCGAAGAGCGGCACAACGGGACAGGAACCGGACTGGGGAAAGAAGTACGCCACGGAACTCTTCGCCATGCCAGGGCGCTACTACTCATTCGATCAGGCAGGGTGGCACTTCGTCATCCTCGACGGGGTGCAGCCAAAGGGCGACTCCTACTGCGCGTTCACTGATGATGAGCAACTCGATTGGTTGCGACAGGATCTCCGAAACCGCCCCAAGGGATCGCCCGTACTCGTGCTGTCGCACATTCCGATCCTCAGCCTCACGGCGATCACCTACGGCAAGCCCCGCGCCGTAGAGAAGCGCGGCGAAGACACCACCATCAACGCCGCGTCCATGCACACCGATGGCGACATGCTGCACGAACTCTTCGCGACCGAAAAGGTGAAGCTGTGCCTTTCAGGACATCAGCATCTGCTCGACCACTGCACGACCGATGGCGTTGCCTACATCTGCGATGGTGCCGTCAGTGGCGCGTGGTGGAAGGGTCTCCACCAAGGAGTGCCAGAGGGCTACGGACTGATCGACCTCTTCGATGACGGCACCTTCGAGCACCGCTATGTCCCCTACGGTTGGGTGGTGCGCGGCTGAACGCGCCGTGTCAGCGCTTCACTTTGCGCGGCAACCTGCGTTGCCGCTCTTCGTTCGGCGGCGGCTCATCTTCCGTTGTCTTGGGCGCCGGCGATGAACCGCCTGCGGCCTGCACGCGCGCAAGATCCACCAGCGCATCCAATGGCGTTCGCGCGCGATCGAGATCGCTCCGCACGACGAGAAACTCCGGGCGCGCAGCCGCGACCCATGCGCCAAACTCGCCGGCGTCGGCGCGCCGCTGCAGTTCGCTGATCAGCGCCGCGGCGTTTGGCGCGCGCCAAGCGGATTCGACGGCATCGAAGTAGGCGTCGCCCGTCCGCAGTTCGACCAGCAGCGCATCGCCCTTCAGCCGAGCCAGCGGATACTCGTTCGACTTCAGGACCGCGGCGCTCGGCTCCAGCCGCGCCGCTGCGAGAAGTTCACTGCCCGTTGCACCAGCCCGCACGCGTTCCGTGGGGCGCGCGATCCACCGCGCACGCTCCGTCGCGATGCACGTGGACAACGCCTGCTCCTGCGCCTTCTTGCAGGCGAGGAGTGCGTCGCGCACGCGCGCAGCCATCGCCGCATCGCCAAAGAGCGGCAGAAACGCCTCCACTCGGCGACCCGCAGCCGATTGCAGCCGCACGGCAACGCGCTGGAAATCGACGCGTGGCACCGACCCGACAACGCCCGCAAGATCGATCATCGCCACAATGCGGTCGAGCGCGGCGACGCGTTCGTTGAAACGCGCGAGTCGTCTGCTGTCGGCATCGAGGATCGTCACCCAGTCATCGATCGACTTGGTATCGAGCACCATCGACAGCGGATCGCCCGTCCAGGGACAGGGCTCGCGCAGCGATCGGCAGAGCGCCTCCACCGTCGGCTGCACACGCTGCAATTCGGCGATCGCGCTCTCGCTCGGCAGCCATGACCGCGTCCGCGCGAACTCGCGCAGCGTCCGCGGGCACTGCTTGATCCAGTCGCGGTCGATCGAACGCATGCACGCCGGCAGATCGCCCTCGGGTGCGGCGCTCGGCGCGCCTTGCCACGCCAGGAGGGCGGCAACCGTGATCAGCGTCTGGAGCAGCATCGACAAAGAGGATACGCACAGCCCACCGCAACACGGCACGGCTTACACTCGAATCCATGTCGGAACGCGCCGCGAAGCGCCTGCTGATCGTCGGTTGGGACGCTGCGGATTGGCATGTCATCGATCCGCTCCTCGCCGCGGGCGACATGCCGAATCTCAAGCGGCTGATCGATTCCGGCGTTCGAAGCGACCTGGCAACACTCGAGCCGAAGCTCAGTCCACTCCTGTGGACTTCCATCGCCACAGGGCGCACGCCAGACCTGCACGGCATCCTGAACTTCGTCGAACCCAAGCCAGACGGCAGCGGACTTCGCGTCGCATCGAGCACAAGCCGGCGGGTGAAGGCACTCTGGAACATCGCTTCGCAGTCGGGACTGCGCACGCAGGTCACGGGCTGGTACGCGAGCCATCCCGCCGAACCGATCCGCGGATCCATCACGAGCAATCTGCTGCTCGAAGGTGATCCGGGTGAACGCGGTGCCGCGTGGCCGCTGCCGAACGATTGCGTTCATCCGACGACGCTTGCGGACACCATCGCGGCGGCTCGCGTGGGACGCGCAGATTTCCTCGCATCACACCTGCGGGAAGTCCTGCCGAAGGCGCAGCCCACCCAGCACGGAGAGGAGCGCGTGCAATCGCTCGCCAAACTGATGGCGGTCGCAGCGAGCGTCGACGCTGCCGCACGCGCGGCGATGACTGCGCAGCCGTGGGATGTGGCGATGGTGTTCTTCGAGACGATCGACACGGTCGGGCACCTCTTCATGCAGTACCGACCGCCCCGCATGAAGCATGTCAGCGATCAGGATCTTCGGCAGTACGGCCAAGTCATGAACGCCGTCTACCGATGGCATGACCGAGCGCTCGGCCGACTGCTCGAGACCGCAGGCGGCGACACCACGGTGCTGCTGTGCAGCGATCACGGCTTCCACAGCGGCGCGCAGCGACCGTTCCTCGCCGACCTCCCCCCCGAGCGGCGCATGGAGAAGGAGGCGAGTTGGCATCGGCCTCTGGGCATCCTTGTCGCGTCGGGTCCTGGCATCAAGCCAAAGGCGACCACCGTCGCGGCATCGATCCTCGACATCGCACCCACCGCGCTCACGCTGCTGAACCTTCCGACCGGAGCGGACTTCGGCGGCCGCGCGATCGCCGAGATCCTCACCTGCCCCATCCCAGAGCGCATCCCATCGTGGGAGCAGCAGGAAGGCGATGCGGGACTCCATCCCCCCGACGCACGGCAAGATCCATTCGAAGCGGCGGACGCCGTGCAGCATCTCGTCGACCTCGGCTACATGGCGGCGCTGCCCACCTCCGCGAAGGATCAGATCGAACTCGTCCGCCGCGAAAGCGCATTCAATCTTGGCGTAACTCTTCTTTCGCGCGGCAAGCCACGCAGCGCACTGCCGCACCTGCGCACGCTCGTCGACACACGCCCCGATGAGCGTCGGTACATCACCTGTCTTGCCTCGGCGCTCATGACATCGGGCACATTCGACGAGGCCATCCAACTTCTTGAACGCGCCTGCCCCGCACACCCGACCGACACGGAACTTCAACTCCTGCTCGCGCGCGCGTACGCCGACAGCGGCAAGACAGCCGAGGGCGTGCGCATCCTGACAGCGGTGGACTCCGCCGCGCGCAGCGACGCAGCGCTGCAGCCAATGCTCGGGCTCGTCCAAATCCACGCGGGCCTGTACGACGCCGCGATCGCCACCGCGGCGCGGATGACCAGCACATCGGGCAAGACACCCGCATCGCTGCTGCTGCACGCCGAAGCACACCTGGGAAAGCGCAACTGGGAAGACGCGGGACAGTTGGCACTCGACGCAATGGACATCTCCCCCGCGATCCCCGATGCGCACTGGATCCTCGGCACGGCGCTCGCGTTCTCAGGCGATCTGGAGAACGCCGCGCGCAGCTTCCAACTCGGCATGCAGTTCGACAAGCATCATCTCGCCTGCACCGAAAGTGCAGCCGCCGTGGCGGCAGCGCGCGGCAAGCCAACCGACGCGGACGCCCTGCGCACTGCGGCGCAAGCGATCCGCGAGCAGCGCGAGACCTTCGCAGGTCCCCCGCTGCCCTACGACGCAGCGGCACTCGCGGCGGCACTCACCAATCGCTGAACAAGGTTGCGTGGAACGCGCATCATGTCCGCGTGGACCCGCGGCATGGACCTGCCGGGGCTCAGACAGCTCTCGCCTGCTCCACGGGGCTGCGCCCCGCGTTCGCAGGCTCGAGAACTCGCCCGGCAGGAGTCATGCCGCGGTCCCACGCGGGCGAACGAGCCGATCGCCATCTCGTTGCAGTCCGGCGCGGCGCGCGACATCATCCAAGAACGCCTCGCGCGCCTTCGGTGAAATCATCACCGACTTGAACACGCCGGCACCAAACTGCACCCGCAGCCGATCGAGCGACAACGCAGGAGAACTCAGCGGATTCTTTGTTCGCCGTACTTCAAGGATGTCCGCAAGTGCGATCCGCTGCCGGCACAAACCAAACCGAACGATCAGATGCGAATCATCGACCCCGTACCGCACAGGCAGCACCAACCCCACATAGAGCACAGCGACAAACAGAAGCATCCCAAGTGCCAGCAGCACATCTGTCCATGTGCCGCTGCGCACGGCCGCAACGATGACCACTACCGCAGCACCGGG
>VGYQ01000003.1 GCA_016872915.1 Planctomycetota bacterium
CAGCGCCGTGAGGTCGAATGCTCACGGACTCGGCGCTGGAGGCGCTTCGGGCTCAACCTCCGGCATGTCGGCAGGGGCGTATGCGTCCGCATCCTGACTGCGCTTGTTGCCCTGTGCATCGGTACTGGTGGCAGGCGGCTCTGGCACTGTGAGCAGCGGTTCGCTGCCAGTTCCAAACATGGTGGAACGCGACCGACCCTTGAGCAGATCACTCAGCATCGCTTCGCCAAGATCGCTTGTGACCACATGCACCGAGATGGGAACCGCCGCCGCCGACTCGGTGTAGCCCGTGCAATCACCAACGGATTGCCAAACGATCTCACCGCTTGGCGCGTGGTACAGCTGCAGCACCATGTTCATGTTCGTCCAGTCAGATCGGACGATGGTCAACCCAAGCGGATTGAAACGTGTCGAGTTGCTGATGTTGATCCACGCGATCGTGCCCAGGAAGAAGTAGTCCAGTCCTGTTGCCTTGCCCAGTGCCGCCAAGTCCTCGGCAGCGAGAATGCCAGTGTTGTTTGCGCGGTCGAGCAAGTTGTGCAGTTCGCGTGACTTGCCCACGCGCGCCGCGAGTGCCGTGGTTGTTGGTCCAGTCAGCACCGTTGCATCGGGGCATATGCGGTGGAGCCCGATCCGCACGGCATCGGATGCAAATACCCCGAGTCCACGGAGTGGCGCGCCTGGCGAGACGCCTTGCAGTGTGCCCACGCGCGGTGGCTTCGCGGTGAGGATGGCACGGGCGCCACCATCGCGCTCAAGCTGCGAGTTGCCATAGACCGCAGAGCGCGTGTGCAGCCCGACCTTCATGGATGCTTCGCCGCAGCCGAAACAAACAGCCGTCAAACTGATAAGAAGGAGCACCCGCGTGAAAGGCATCGTCATGCAGCGAGGGTACGACCCTCTGCCCGCGCTGTGGTGCCGCCGCGAATCGAGTTGTGAACAAACACCTTGGAACTGCCCAACGAGCGCTGGCTTGCCGGGGTTTCACACGCGTCGAGCGCCTGCTGCCGAATCTGCCGTCTTGGCAGCCGCCGACCGCGCGGCCGATCGCGCCCATCAGATCGCAACTGCTCCATGTGCGAGAGATTCACTGCAAAGAGAGCGGCCAAACATCCCATCCGAGCGGGGAGTGCCCTGTGCGCGCTCGCGGATCAAGGAGACCGTTTGCATCGATCGCGTGTGTGAAGATCAAACTGCGGAGGAGGGGGGGGGCCAGTGGAGGAAGGTGCCGCTGTGATATGACTTCTGCCTTCGACATACTTAATTTTAGTTTGCATATAAAAACTAACTTTGACGGTTTCGGTTATAGGTCTTTCTTGAGTTTGGATTGCAGCTCCTCAGGCGGTGGGGCGCAATGACATGTTTCCGTCCTTTGGCGTTGATTTCGCCGATAGTCGAATTCGGACCCAACGGCACTCACCATCCCATGCCGTGAGGTTCGGCATTCATTGCGGCACCACCCCTTGCCCCCTACCATTTGATTCCGTCAAAACATTGTGAAAAAAATCACAAAGTAGCGTTTCTGTGAACCTCTTCTTGCACGCTTTCTTGATCCGCCCCACATCCCTCGCCCGAGTCATCGCACCATGAGCCGATTCCTCTTCCCCCGCTGGACGAACAACCTCCTGCCATTCATCCTCGTGACGGGGGCCATTATGCCCCTGTACGCGGTTCTGGTCGTTGCGTACGGCTTCAGCCCCAAGACGATCGATGCGGGCTACATGCCAACGCAGCCAGTGCCCTATAGCCATGCAACGCATGTCGGCAAGCTGGGGTTGGATTGCCGCTACTGCCACACAACGGTGGAGCGAACATCGTTCGCCGCAGTGCCGCCGACGCAAACCTGCATGAATTGCCACACGCAGATTCACCGCGAGAGTCCGAAGCTTGCAGAGGTGCGTAGTTCGTACGAAACGGGACTGCCCATCGAATGGGTCAAGGTGCACAAGCTTCCGGACTACAGCTATTTCAATCACGCCGCACATGTCAACCGCGGCGTCAGCTGTGTGGAGTGCCATGGACGCGTCGATCAAATGGAAGTGGTCTATCGCCACTCGCCGCTTGCGATGGGCTGGTGCCTGGAGTGTCATCGTGATCCCATCGATCGACTTCGCCCCGTTTCGCAGATCACCAACTTGGCGTGGGATCAGCGCATTGAAATGACGCGCGAGGAGCGCGAGGCGCTCGCCACGCAATACCACATCAATCCCAGCGAGAACTGCTCGACATGTCATCGATGAAGAAGACCTACTGGCGCAGCGTTGACGATCTCACGGGATCGCCTGAGTTCCGCGATTGGATGCACCGCGAGTTCCCGGATGGAGCTTCGGAGCATGTGCCAGCCGATGATCGCCGCACCTTCCTGAAGGTGATGGGCGCATCGTTCGCGCTCGCCGGTCTTGGCATCGCAGGATGCCGCCGTTGGCCAGAGACGAAGATCGTTCCCGCAGCGAGCCAACCCGCCAATCGGATCCCGGGTGTGCCTGTGACCTACTGCAGTGCGTGGGATTTCGCGGGCTTCGGTCAGCCGCTGCTGGTCAAGAGTTATGACGGACGACCGATCAAGCTCGATACGAATCCCGCGCATCCGTGGGGTGGAGCGGGCATCTCTGCAGTTGCGCAGGCGCAGGTGTTGTCGCTGTACGACCCCGAGCGCAGCCGTCAGGTGTTGTCGAAGGGCATTGGGTCTTCCTACGAACCATTTGCCACGTTCCTGGCGAACACCTCGCGCGAACTGAAGCAGAAGGGCGGGCAGGGGCTTGCAGTGCTGTGTGGCGCAGCGAGCGGTCCGACGCACGCGGCAACGATGGCGCGCGTTCGTGCGGCGTTCCCAAAGGCGACGGTTGTGGAGTGGGAGTCGCTTGGGCGTGACAACGCGATTGTCGGAACGGAAGCTGCATTCAGCGCTCCAATGCGCATGCTGCCCCTGTTCGACAAGGCGAAAGTGATCGTGTCGCTGGGCGACGACTTCCTCTATGGCAGCCCTGACGCGCCGCAGTGGGCGAAGCGCTGGGCAGTCGGACGCTCCATCGATGCGGCTGATCCGAAGGCGCAAGAAGTGGCTCGCTTGTATGTGGTCGAGCAAGGACTCACGTCGACTGGCATGTGCGCGGATGAGCGCATTGCGACGCGCCTTGCCTTCATGCATGTGGCTGCATCGATCATCGCTGAAGCGGTCGGTGTGGGCAGTGACTCCGCAGAACTCCGTGCCGCGCTGTCTGCGGCGAACTCAAGTGCTGCGGCAAGCGCACTGCGCGAGGGTCGCGGACAGAAGGTCTTTGATGCGCTGATTGCGGACCTGAAGGCGAACCGTGGACGCTCGGTTGTCACCGCGGGTGCGACCGCGTGCGAGGCGACTCACGCGCTCGTCGCGGCCATCAATCGTGCGCTCGGCAACGAAGGATCAACTGTCATGCTGCTCGCGGAGATGCAGACCGCATCGATGCCGGCGATGCAAGCGTTGTGCAAGTCGATGCAAGCGGGCGAAGTCGACACGCTGTTCATTCTTGGCGTGAACCCGGTGTATGCGGCACCTGCGGACTGCGATTTCGCTGGCGCGCTCAAGAAGGTGGCGCGAGTCGTTCACCTCGGGCTGCATGCGGATGAGACCGCACGGCACTCGGCCATCACGTGGCATATCCCGCAGGCGCATTTCCTCGAGTGCTGGTCGGACACGCGAAGCTTCGATGGAACGATCGCTGTTCAGCAGCCGCTGATCCTGCCGATGCTCGGGCAAGGGCAGGGCGGGCGCAGCGTCGATGAACTGCTTGCGGAACTCTTGGGCGACGGCCCAACCGATGGCGAGTCGCTCGTGAAGAGCACGCACGAGTCGCTCGCAAGCGCGAATGCGGGCGGTCCCGCCTTTGCGGAGGTTTGGCGCAAGACGCTCGACCGCGGTTTCGTGGAAGGCTCGGCGCTGCCTGCCGTCTCCACTCCACCGATGCGCGCAGCGGAGATTGCCAAGACCTTGACGGGTTGTGCGTGGGAGTGCGATTCGGCAAAGGGCGTGGAAGTTGTGTTCCTCCGCGATCTGAAGGTGTGGGATGGGCGCTTTGGCTGCATCAGTTGGATGCAGGAACTGCCGGACCCTGTCACCAAGATCACGTGGGACAACGCGCTGCTGATGAGTCCAAAGACCGCAGACGACCTGAAGCTCAAGCGCGGGCAAATGGCGGCGGTGACTGTGCAGGGACGAACGCTCGAAGCGGTCGCGTGGCCTGTGCCAGGTTGGTCGGACGGCTCGGTTGGAATCAGCGTCGGCTACGGGCGAAGCGGCGAAGGTGTCGGACTTGTCGCGTCCGATGCAGGATTCAATGCGAACCGAATTCGGACAGCCGATGCTCCAGATTGGACAACAGCGACGGCGATCGTTCCCACGGGTGCGACCTACAGCGTGGCGCACACGCAGGACCACGGCGCAGCGGATGCGATCAACACGGCCGTCCCGCTGCAAGGCATCCAAGAGCGACTGCCGACTCTGGTGCGCGAAGCGACACTCGATGAGTATCGCACCCATCCCGATTTCGCTCGGCATCGCACGCATGTCGCGTCGCGACTGTCGCTGTGGTCAGAGAACAATCTGGAGGGCGCCCAATTCCGCTGGGCGATGGCCGTTGATTTGTCGAAGTGCACGGGTTGCAGCGCATGCGTCACTGCGTGCCAAGCCGAAAACAACATTCCCGTCGTCGGCAAGGACATGGTCCTGCGTGGACGCGAGATGTTCTGGATCCGCATCGACCGCTACTTCAAGGGATCCAACGCGGCGAGCCCCGACGGCTTTGCACTGCAGCCCGTCGCATGCATGCACTGCGAGAACGCACCATGCGAGCAAGTGTGCCCAGTGGCGGCCACAGTGCACGACGAGGATGGACTCAACTCGATGGTCTACAACCGCTGCATCGGCACGCGGTACTGCAGCAACAACTGCCCCTACAAGGTGCGGCGCTTCAACTTCTTCGATTACCACCGCCGCGAAGTCAGTCGTGAGGAGGGCATCGCGAAAGTGAAGCCTGAGTACTACATCGAAGAGGGTCCCGATGTGTGGCTGCGAATGCAATTCAACCCAGAGGTGACCGTGCGCATGCGCGGCGTCATGGAGAAGTGCACCTTCTGCACGCAACGCATCCAGGCGGCGCGCATCAAGGCAAAGAATGAATGGGCTCGAGCCGGCGGCACGGCCAGCGGCCAAAAGCAGTTCTCGATCCCGGATGGAACGATTCAGACGGCGTGCCAGCAAGCGTGCCCAACAGGCGCAATCACCTTCGGCGATCTGAATGTGGCCGACAGCGCGGTCGCCAAGCTGCACCGCAGCAGTCGCTCGTATCAGATGTTGGAGGAGCTCAACACGAAGACGCGGCTGCAGTATCTCGCTCGCGTCACGAACCCCGCGCTCCCGCGCGAGTCAGGCAGCGGCTACGGCGGTCACGGCGGTGATCACGGAACGGATCACAGCAACGGTCACAGCAACGGAAACACCAAGGGCTGATCCATGGCGAGCCATTCATCCATGTCGTCCAAGCCATCCATGCACCACTCTTCTGCCACGAAGGGCTTCGTCGAGACCGACAACACGGAGCAGCCCATCGGAGGACGTGCTCCGCTTGTCCTCAACATGCACCGCTTCGGCGAAGTGACCCACCAGGTCTGCCGCGTTGCGGAGAGCAAGCCACCGCTCGCTTGGTATGTCGCGTTTGTGATCTGTCTGGGAATGCTCGGGTTCCTTGGCGTCTGCGTGAACTATCTGATCTTCACGGGCGTTGGCGTGTGGGGACTGAACAACCCGGTGATGTGGGCGTATGACATCACGAACTTCGTGTTCTGGGTCGGCATCGGTCACGCAGGCACACTGATCTCAGCCATCCTCTTTCTCTTCCGCCAGAAGTGGCGAACGGGCATCAATCGGTTTGCCGAGGCGATGACCATCTTCGCAGTCATCTGCGCCGGACTCTTCCCGGGCATCCACGTCGGCCGCGTCTGGCTGGCGTACTGGCTGTTCCCGCTGCCGAATTCGATGGAGATGTGGCCGCAGTTCCGAAGCCCACTTTTGTGGGACGTGTTCGCGGTCAGCACGTACTTCACCGTGTCACTGGTCTTCTGGTACATCGGCATGGTTCCGGATCTCGCGACGCTTCGCGACCGCGCGAAGGGCAAGTTCCAGCAGTTCGCTTATGGGCTTGCAGCGATCGGCTGGCGTGGATCGATGCGTCACTGGCATCGCTACGAAGTCGCGTATCTCCTGCTCGCCGCGCTTGCGACACCGCTCGTGCTCTCTGTTCACAGCGTGGTGTCCTTCGACTTCGCGGTCAGCCAGGTGCCCGGTTGGCACACCACCATCTTCCCGCCTTACTTCGTCGCAGGTGCGATCTTCTCCGGATTCGCGATGGTGGTCTCACTCGCCGTTCCTGCGCGTGAACTGTTCGGGCTGAAGGACCTGATCACCCTTCGGCATCTCGACAACATGAACAAGATCATCCTGCTCACCGGCTGCATGGTGGGCTACGCCTACTCGATGGAGTTCTTCATTGCGTGGTACTCCGGTGCGATGTACGAGAAGTTTGCCTTCGTGAACCGTGCGTTCGGGCAGTACTGGTGGGCGTACTGGATCATGGTCAGCTGCAACGTCATCACGCCGCAGTTGTTCTGGTTCAAGAAGGTCCGCACGAGCATCCCGCTGATGTTCATTCTCAGCATCTTCGTGAACGTCGGCATGTGGTTTGAGCGTTTCGTGATCATCGTCACAAGCCTCGCCAACGATTTCCTTCCCACGAGTTGGGATCAGTTCGTTCCGACGTGGGTCGACATCGGCACGATGGTCGGCGCGTTCGGTTTGTTCGGGGTGCTGTTCCTGTTGTTCTGCCGCTATCTGCCGATGATCGCGATCGCCGAAGTCAAGGCAGTGATGCCAGAAGCAGATCCGCATCCCCACGCGCATGGAGCCCACGCACATCACGGGGGCTCGCAGGAAGGTCATGGTGTGCCAAGCGGGGCGATGCCAGCCTTCCGTGACCCACGATCCTCGGAGGGACAACCATGAGTACTTTGACTGCACCGAAGGTCGATGCACCATCCATGGCGCCAACGTCGGCGCCGTATGGATTGATGGCGGAGTTCCGTACACCAGCCGAGATCATGGAGGCGGCACAGCGCGTGCGCGCGGCGGGCTACCGCTACTGGGACTGCCATGTGCCATTCCCCGTGCATGGGCTTGACAAGGCGATGGGTGTGCAGCGCACGATTCTGCCCGTGCTGGTCTTTGGCGCTGGCGCCACGGGTGCGGTCGTCGGTTTCTGCCTTCAGGCGTTCACGAATGCGGCGAGTTTTTCCGTCTGGGCGCTCGTCTGGGTGACGGGCTATCCCTTCCTGATTTCGGGGAAGCCACTGATGTCCGTACCTGCCTGGATCCCCGTGATTTTCGAACTCACGATTCTGCTCTCGGCGCTCTCCACCGCGGGGCTGATGCTCCTGATGAACAATCTGCCGCGCCTGTCGCACCCGCTGTTGGCGAACAATCGATTCCGGCGCGCGACGGATGATCGCTTCTTTGTGGTGATCGAAGCGCGCGATCCAAAGTTCCTCCGCTCGAAGACGGAGGCGTTCCTGAAGTCGCTTGGTGCCTCGCATGTCGAGGTGGTGGAGGACCGCTGATGCCGCGGATCATCGTTTACACCCTGCTGATCCTTGGACTGCTGCTGCTGTTGCCGCCAGTCATCGCCGCGAACGCACGTTCGCGACCGAATCCCAACCGCCCGATCAACATCATTCAGGACATGGATCTGCAAGCGAAGTTCCTTCCACAAACCGAGAACGATCTCTTCGCGGACAAGCGCTCGCAGCGTCCCGCCGTCTTGGGCACCGTGGCGCGCGGCGAGGCGTATCTCGACGCACATCTGAACGACGGCGTGGTGGACGGCCAGTGGGCGACCACGCTGCCCTCGCAGTTCACCCTCGATGCGAAGCTTCTGCTTCGTGGACAAGAACGCTTCAATATCTATTGCACGCCATGCCACGGCTACACGGGTGTCGGCAACGGGACCGTGAATCAGCGCGCGATGGAACTCGTGGCCAATGCCGAGGGGCCTGTGAATGGAACGGTGTGGGTGGCGGCAAAGAGCCTGCATGATCCAACCGTCACCATCCAACCCGTTGGACAGATCTTCAACTCGATCACACATGGCGTCCGGAACATGGCCGGCTACGGGTCACAGGTTCCAACCGAAGACCGCTGGGCGATCGTCGCCTACGTGCGTGCGCTGCAGCTCAGTCAGAACGCGTCGCTGAGTGATGTGCCCTCGGACAAGCGGGGAGGTCTCTGAACATGGCATCGACGTTCGCGCCCACGGCTGACCTCTCGGACCGAAGCGTGCTCGGCGATTCGCGCCTCGTGCGCGTGTCGCAAGTCGCGCTGGTCGTGGCCTTCGCCTGTGCGCTTGGAGCAGGACTCTTCGCTGCGCGAAGCGTGGATGCGCACACCATCGCGATGGTGTGGCTGCAGAATGGCATCTTCGTGCTCACGCTCTCGCTCGGCTCCCTCTTCTTCCTGCTCATTCAGCACATCACCAGCGCCGGTTGGGGCATTGCGGTGCGGCGTGTCGCGGAAGCGCACGCGGCAAATCTGCGCTGGTTGTGGATCGTGCTCCTGCTTCCCATGCTGTGGCTGCACTTCTCGCACCGCGAGTGGGCGGGCTACGGTCACGGTTTGGCGCTGATCTGGCCGTGGGCGGATATGGCGCACCTTGCTGCAGCACACCCTGCAGAGGCATCCATCGTCTCTGCCAAGAGCGCCTATCTGAATACGCAGTTCTTCTTGATCCGTGCGGTCGTCTACTTCGCCCTTTGGGCAGGTATCGCGCACTGGTTCGTTGCGACTTCGCGCGCTCAAGATGCATCGGGTGATCAGGCTCTCTCGCGCAAGATGCGTGCCTTGGCGGGTCCCGCGCTCATCGTGTACGCGCTCACGACGACCTTCGCAGCATTCGACTGGATCATGTCCCTCTCTCCGGCGTGGTTCAGCACCATGTTCGGCGTGTACTTCTTCGCGGGCACATGTGCGGGAGGTTTCTCGATGGTGGCGTTCACTTGCCTTCGTCTGCAGTCGCTGGGCTACTTGCGCGGCGTGATCACCGGCGAGCACTATCAGGATCTCGGCAAGATGATCTGGGCGTTCGGCATCGTGTTCTGGGCGTACATCGCGTTCAGCCAGTACATGCTGATCTGGTATGGCAACTTGCCTGAGGAAACCGTCTGGTTCCTTGCTCGGCAAATCGGTGACTGGTCTTGGGTCAGCGTCGCGCTGCTGTTCGGCCACTTCATCATCCCGTTCGTCCTCTTTATCTCGCGCTGGACGAAGCGATGGAAAGCAACCCTCGCATTTGGCTGCCTTTGGATGCTTGCGTTCGCTTGGCTCGACATCTACTGGCTCGTGATGCCCGTGGTTCCTGCCGATGTTTCGACGTTCACCACCTACGAAGCGCTTTCCGCTGCCTACGCGGGCACCACTTCGGGGCTGTCGAATCCCCTCAACTTCCTGATGCTCGGAGCGATGCTTGGACTGAGCATCTCACTGACGGCGCGGCGCCTGTCCAAGGGCTCGCTCGTCTGCCGACGCGATCCACGTTTCGACGAGAGCCTCCGCTTCGAGAACATCTGAACGATCCTTTCCGCCCGAGACCTCCTCGATTTCATCTCCCGCACCTGCTTCACACCACCCGATCCCATGGCACAGACAGAATCCACTCAAGCACCGTTGATGGACGACCCCGAGGCAGGACAGACTTGGGTGGTGTCGCTCGCGGGCATCATCATTCTCTCGGTTCTGGTCATCGCCATCTGCGTCTTCTTCTTCCGCTTTGAGAACAAGGAAGTGGATGAGAAAGTCGTGATGCCTGCGAATGCTTGGTCGCAGGGAATGCGTCTTGAGCAGGAGGGTGAGCTTGCGAAGTACCAGAAGTACTCCGTGGCGGCGCCCGATGGCTCGATGCAACCAAGAATCCGCATCCCGATCTCGCGTGCGATGGAGATCGTGGCTGAGCGAGGCGTCGCCGCACCAACCGCACCCTGATGAACCAGCGAGCGCCACATCTTTGCACCAATCGAACCATGCGCTCTGCGCTTGGCGCGCTGGTTGTTGCTGTGGCGTCCTGGACCGAGGGTGCCTCTGCACAACAGATGTCCATGCCTGCGCACGCGCCAGGGCAGGCACCGATCGCAGCGGATGGAGTTGCGCCCGAACTCGAAGGCGTCACCATCGTGGAGCATCTTGGGGAACGCGTTCCGCTGGACACCGCTTTGGTGCTCGATGACGGCACCACCACCACGCTTGGCGAACTGTTGAAGCCAGGGCGACCGCTGATGCTCCATATGGGCTACTTCAAGTGCCCGATGTTGTGCACGCTGGTGCTGAATGAGGCGATTCGGTCGCTGCAAAAGGTCGATCTCTCCATCGGGCGCGACTTCGACGTCGTGTCGATCTCCGTGAACCCGCAGGAGTCTTGGGAACTCGCAGGCGCGAAGAAGAAGGGCTACGTTGCCGAGTACGAGCGTGCCGGCAGCGAACGCGGCGTTCACTTTCTGACAGCTGTGCAGAGTGAGCAGGGTGCGCTCGCTCCCGCGCAGATCGCCGATGCCGTGGGCTTCCAGTACCGACGGCTGCCGGATGGCGAGTACTCGCATCCTGCAATGCTTGCCATGATCGCTGCCGACGGCCGCATCGTGCGCTACCTCTATGGCGTCAAGTTTGAACCCGCCACCATGAAGATGGCGATCGTTGAAGCGGGGGAGGGACGCATCGGAACGCCGCTCGACCGATTCATCCTTTGGTGCCACCAGTACGACACGTCATCGCAGGGTTATGTGGTCTTCGCCTTCCGTCTTATGCAGATCGGTGGCGCCATCACGGTCGTTGTGATCGCCTCTGGGCTTCTTTTCCTCTTCCTGCGTGGCTCGCGCGCAGCGGCACTTGCGCCGCAAAGCGAGAATGGGCTGCCAAAACACTCCGCGCCTCGTCCCTCCTAGGATTTCCCATGCTGTCGATTGCCTCCATCCTGATCGCCCAAGCCGCCGCCCCCACGGCGACTCCCGCAGACTTCTGGCTCCCCTCGGGTGCGAGCAACCATGTCGCGGGCGTGGACACGATGTTCCACTGGATCAACTACATCTGTTACTTCTTCTTTGTCCTTGTTGTCGGCATGATGGTGGTCTTCATTTGGAAGTACCGAGCCAAACAGGGCGAACGCATCCGCCTCGACGGAATGACACACCACAAGGGTCTCGAACTCTCGTGGACGATCATTCCGCTGCTCATCAGCATCGCCATCTTCTTCTTCGGCTTCCGCGGCTTCGTTGATCTCACGACGCCACCCAAGAACTCGTTTGATGTGAACGTCACCGCATTCAAGTGGGGATGGACCTTCAAGTATCCCAACGGCGCGCAGTCCGACAATCTCGTGGTTCCCGCCGGGCGACCCGTACGCCTTGTGATGCGTTCCAATGATGTGTTGCACTCGTGCTTCATTCCTGCATTCCGCGTGAAGCGAGATTTGGTGCCAGGGCGTTTCAGCACGCTCTGGTTCCAGAGCGATGTGCCGACCGGGCTCGACGAGGCGAAGGGCTACCACCTCTTCTGCACCGAGTACTGCGGAACAGGCCACAGCAACATGAATCGGAAGGTTTTGGTCCTGGAACAGCCGGAGTTCGATGGCTGGCTCACCAAGCAAGCTGCTTGGCTGGATGAAATCCCCGACGAAGAGCTGTACTTCAAGGCGGGTCCCAAGTTGTACGCGCGGTGCCAACAGTGCCACTCGCTCGATGGCACTGCGGGTCTCGGCCCTTCGTGGAAGGGCATCTGGGAGCGCGTGAGCAATCCGAGCGGCGGTGTGGCCTTCGCGGATGGCAAGTCCTACTCAGATCTGATTGGTCCGGGGAAGGAGTACGCGACGCCCGAGGATTACATTCGCGATTCCATCTACAACCCTGGCAAGCATCTGATCGCCCCGTACGGCAATGTCATGCCGACGTTCAAGGGGCAGTTGAATGACCGCGGCGTCGAGGCGGTCATTGGCATGATGAAGCATTTGGATGAGTTTGATGCCAAGGGCGCTTGGACCAAGTCCGTGCCCGTGGCGACGAAGTAAGTTGCAGTTCGAGTACGTCTTCACTTTGAGAGGTTTTTCATGAGCACCGTCACAGCACCAAGACCACACGTCGTCGATCATGTCGATGTGCCCGACAACTACCTGACCCACTCGCGTGGATTCCTGTCGTGGATCCTGACGCTTGATCACAAGCGCATTGGCGTCATGTACATGGGGGCCGTGTTGGCGTCGTTCTTTGTAGGAGGCGTCTTTGCCCTGTTGCTTCGGACTGAGCTTCTCACTCCGGGCCGCACCATCGTCAGCGCCGACACCTACAACCAGTTCTTCACGCTGCACGGCGCGATCATGGTGTTCCTGGTGATCATTCCGAGCATTCCTGCAGCGCTCGGCAACTTCGTGCTGCCGATCATGCTCGGTGCGAAGGATGTCGCGTTCCCACGGCTGAATCTCTTCTCGTTCTGGCTGTGGCTCGCGGGCGCGGGATTCACGCTGTACTCGCTCGCGGCCGGCGGCTTCGATACCGGCTGGACTTTCTACACGCCATACTCGACCACCACCACCACCGGCGGCGTGATCCCCGTGCTGACCGGTGTGTTCATCCTCGGCTTCTCGTCGATCTTTACGGGCCTGAACTTCATTGTGACGGTGCACAAGTTGCGTCCGCCTGGCATGACGTGGTTCCGCATGCCGCTCTTTCTGTGGGCGCTGTATTCGACTGCGATCATTCAGGTGCTCGCAACCCCCGTGCTTGCGATCACGCTTTGCCTTCTCATCGTGGAGCGACTTCTGAACATCGGCATCTTCAACCCGTCGATGGGTGGAGACCCCGTCCTGTATCAGCACTTCTTCTGGTTCTACAGCCATCCGGCGGTGTACATCATGATCGTGCCTGCCATGGGCATCATCAGTGAACTGATCGCAGTGCACGCGCACCGCACAATCTTTGGCTACCGCTTCATCGCGTTTTCATCGATCGCGATCGCGATGTTCTCCTTCATTGTGTGGGGGCATCACATGTTCGTGTCGGGTCAAAGCGGACTGATGAACACCATCTTCTCGTTGATCTCCTTCAGCGTGGCGATCCCATCCGCGGTCAAGACCTTCAACTGGACGATGACGCTGTACAAGGGCACCATCTCGCTGACGGCGCCGATGATGTACGCACTGGCGTTCTTGTTCCTGTTCACAATCGGCGGACTCACAGGCATCCACTTGGCCACCCTGAACACGGACGTGCACCTGCACGACACCTACTTTGTCGTCGCGCACTTCCACTATGTGATGATGGGCTCCGCGCTGATCGCGATGATCGGTGGGTTGCATCACTGGTGGCCGAAGATGACGGGCAAGATGTACGACGAGAAGTTGGCGATCGCCGGCTGCATCATCATTTTCGTCGGCTTCAACCTGACCTTCTTCACGCAGTTCATGCTTGGAAGCCAAGGCATGCCGCGGCGCTACTACGACTATCAACCGGAGTTTCAGATCTATCACGTGATCTCCACGATTGGTTCCTACGTCATGGGTATCGGCTTCCTCACCACGGCAGTCTGCTTCGTGCAGAGCCTCCGAAGCGGAGCGCCTGCGCCTGCGAACCCATGGGGTGGACGAAGCCTCGAGTGGCAGTGCGCATCGCCGCCGCCACACGACAACTTCAAGAACACGCCGCGTGTGGGAAACCCTTACGACTTCTCCATGCTGCAGTGGAACCCCACCACGAAGGGCTATGACGTTGATCCAGTGCGCGAAGCTGCGGCGTTCGCAGTGGAAGCACGCAACGAACAGGCCCGAGGACACGCATGACACAGATCACGGCAGAACCACAGACGAGTGGACATGCGAGCGGGCATGGGCACGCGGATGATCACCACTCGGGTGAGCACGCGAAGTACCCATTCCTCGCGCATCACTTTGAAACGCCGGCGCAGCAGTTCGACAGCGCCAAGCTCGGCATGTGGCTCTTCTTGGCAACGGAAGTGTTGTTCTTTGGTGCGCTGTTCGTGGCGTATGCGGTCCTGCGCAGCCGATTCCCAGAGGTCTTTTCGTACGCCAGCCACTATCTCGATACGGTGATGGGTGGTGTCAACACCTGTGTGCTCATTGTTTCAAGTCTCACGATGGCGTTGGCGGTCTACTTTGCGCAGCGCGGCAAGAAATTCGCGCTTGTCCTTTGCTTGTGGCTGACGATGGGCGGCGCCGTCGGATTCCTCGTCATCAAGTATTTCGAGTACACCCACAAGATTCACGAGAATCTCGTCTGGGGCCCGTCTTTCTACGTGCCACCACACAGTCCAGAAGGTGAAGTCGAGGCATCCGTACTGGCCAAGGCTCCCGCACCAGCCGTGAATCCAGTTCCTGCGCCCACGGACCCGAGCGCCACAGGACTTGTTTCCCTCGCAGCGCGTCCTCCCGCAGACGCTTCGGCGATCAAGCCTGCACAGTCTGGACCGAAAGGTCTTGGTGTGTGGAGCGCGCCCACAGCCGCTGCAGCCGCCGCCATGGAACCGCAGGATCCAATCCCGGCAGAGGCTCCTTCGGATCACTTGGCGGATCCAGAGCTGCCGCCGAATACGCACCTCTTCTTCGCAATCTATTACGCGATGACCGGTCTGCACGGTATCCATGTTGTGGTCGGCATGATCGTGATCGGCATGCTGATCTTCCGAGCCACGCGCGGGGACTTTGGTCCCAACTACTACACGCCCGTCGATCTTGTCGGCCTGTACTGGCACATCGTGGACCTCGTGTGGATCTTCCTCTTCCCGCTTTTCTACCTGATCCACTGATCCATTCACTCGCGCACAGAGATACGGAGCACACGTATGGCCCACTCATCGACTCCAGCACATGGCACTGCACACGCGCACGCGGGTGGTCATCCCCTGGTTGGTCATCTCGTTCCCGTCAGCACACTGCTGTTCACGGCGACCGGTCTGTTGATATTGACGGTCATCACCGTGGCGGTTCGCTACATCGATATCGGCGAGTTCAACATCTGGGTCGCGATCGGAATCGCTGTGGTGAAGGCGGCTCTTGTGGCCACGTTCTTCATGCACCTCCGATGGGACCGTCCGTTCAACGTCCTGGTGTTCGTCGGCTGCACGCTCTTTGTGATCCTCATGATGGCGTTCTGCGTGCTGGACACAGGGCAGTACCGAGCGACCCAGTACACAGGCAATCCGCCGGTGGCGCAGCAGACGCTCGATGCGAATGCGCCTGGCGCACCGGTCGCTCAGCGCAAGGAAGAGATCAATCCCTGACCGCACCGCGGTCGCGATTGATCTTTCGCCGTGGACGAACTCGAAGAACGCGATCCCTTCCATTCCACGCTGTCCCGTGAACGCGCTGCCCGCATGGGCATGTGGCTGTTCGTGCTTGTGGTTGGGCTGCTCTTTGCGGCGGCGCTACTCGGCTATGCGGTCGTGCGTGTCAGTCCCTCCGATGGACGCGAATGGCGCCCGGAGGGAACGCCGGGGCTGCCGTGGACACTGCTCGCGAGCACTCTTGCGATTCTCGCATCGAGCCTCGCGCTGCACCGATCTCTTGTGGCGGTACGGCAGGGGCGTCTGTCTGCGTGCAGTCGCAGCGCGAGCGCCGCGTACTGGTTGGGTTTTGCGTTCGTGATCCTGCAAGGCATCGCTTGGTGGACGATGTGGCAGCAGGTTCGCATTCAGGACAACCTGTACGCATGGACTTTCTACGTCCTGACAGCGCTCCATGTGTTTCATGTCCTTGGCGGGATTTATGCGCTTGGTGTTGTCGCATCACGCGCGCAGGCAGGGCAGTACCGCAGCGACAGCCATAACGGGATCGTGCTGTGCGGCATCTATTGGCATTCGCTCGATGCGATCTGGCTGGTGCTGTACGCGACACTCTGGATCGGATCGCGCTGACGAGCGCATCACGGCGCACTTTGCCGGAATGGATGGAACGCCTCCCATGCAAACCATCGGCAGGGGACCATCACGGGCAAATCGGAATTGGAGTCCGCGATGAGCGCGCCGCGCAGCGGCACCACGCGCCAGTTCGCACGCACGCCGAGTGCCGCAGAGTCCGCCGTCATTGAACTCGGGTCAACAAGTTGAGCGAGTTGCGCCACAGGCAGCACACGCCATCCATCCGCGCGCTGTACGGCGATGACAAGTGCCATATCGCCCAGGCCCTGCATCAGCAGGGGTGCGACGGTCGGTGCAATGTCGGCGAATGGGATGCTGCCCTCGCGTGGGGATTGGATCGGAATGGTGCCGATCGGGAACTGCAATTTCCCATCGAGCCAGTAGCGTTCGTAGTCCGTGCCCTTCATGCGGCGGCGATCCGTATCGTCAGGAAGTGCGACCGTCGTATCGGGGTGGAGCAGGAGCCACGCTGCCCATGTACAGATCTGTGTGCCTGACGCAACGGTGAGTTGGGCGTTCTCCGATGCTGCCGGACCGGCAATGGCACGGAACGCAAGCTGGGACCACAGGCTCGGTCGAAATGTCTGCGCGCTATTCGTATCAGGTGCCGCGTCGTACAGCACCAGGTTGTTGTTCAGCAGCAGCCCGCTGATGCCAAAGCGCAAGATGCGATCACCAACGCGTCGGTCGAACACCACCGCGCTATCGCAGAGCGGGCTGTAGGTGACGGCGATGGGAACCCCGCCAAGTGTGTCGTGCACCACTTCATGCACGTTGAGAAGTTGCAGCGGGTATGCGCGCCTTTCTCCGCCTACGACGACACCCACAACACGGTCTGTCGAGACGGCATACTTCTGCCGCTCCCTTGCGTTTCGCGGCGCGATCTCGGAGCCAGCGATCGTCTTGGGATCGTCGAGCGGTTTCAGGAAATCGCGCGGCTGACCAGAACCAACGAGGAGTTCACGCGGGACATTCAGATTGGAGAGATCGAACCCGTAGGTGGTGGGGTCTCTCCCATCGCCGACGGGTGCTTGCATGCCACGCAGGGGACCCCACAGAGCAAAGAGCACAACGGCGAGTGAAACGAGAATAGAAAGTGCGATCACCCAGCGCGCAGCTGCAAGTGATGGTCGCGCCGGAGTGGGCTGCGGATCAGGGGTCTCGCCACTCACGGTGATGGCATCGCACCCGTGGCGCTCGGCAACCCGCGCGACTCGGTCTGGGGACTCAACTGCAGAACGCCACCCTCGCCGTCGATCACGCCACGCATTCGGACGCCTGCGGCTGGCGAGACGGGACCGCGGTCAAGCACCATGACAAGCAGCAGCAGCGGCAGATACACAATGCTCACCAAGAAGACGCGGCGAGCCATTGCATCAGACCGATCGCGCAGGAAGCGAAAGCTCTCCCAAGACAGCCACAGGCCAAGAAGCGAGGCTGACGACGCGAACACGATGCCGGCCAGTCCATGCAGCGTGGCGAGCAGCGCCATCGGAACAAGTGTGAGCGAAGTGAGCAGCATCGTCTGCGCGGTCAGACCGCCGCTCGGATCGCGGGCAGGCAGCATCACAAAGCCGCCGCGTGTGTAGTCCTCGCGGAACATCCACGCAAGCGCCATGAAGTGTGGCAGCTGCCAGACAAAAAGAATGCCGGCAATGATCCAGGCACCAGAATCCACCGAGCCCGTGACCGCAGTCCAGCCGACCATCGGTGGAATGGCGCCACACACCGCACCGACGATTGTGTTGAGCGATGTCAGCGGCTTCAGCGGCGTGTACAGCAGCGCGTACACGAGCACATTTCCAGTGGCAAGCGTGGCCGGAATCCATCCCGCTTTCCAAAGAAGCAGCGCCCAACCCGCGTAGGCGAGCGCGCACGCAATCACAAAGACGCGCAGCGGGCCGATGTGTTGCTGCGGGAGCGGGCGTGATGCCGTTCGCCGCATCAATGCGTCGCGGCGGCGTTCGAGCAATTGGTTGAACATGGATGCACTGGCGGCTGAGGCAGCCGTGCCGAGCAGTGTCCAACCCAGCAGCCCCCAAGGAATGGCGGAGGGCGCGGCGACTACGCCCCCGACCGCTGTCGTGATAAGCACAAGCGCGTTGAGGCGAATCTTCGCCAATGCACCCAGCGTGGGCAGGATCCCAGCCGGCTTGCTTTTGGATTCAACCGTTTCGATGACCCTAGTATAGAAACGCCATGCAGCACCAATCGAAGGATCAGCGCGGTCTTCATCTCGCCATCGGTTTCGCCGCAACGGTGGCGATGTGGGCGTTGGCATACGTCGCCATGATGCGACCAGGCCAACTCGCAGGCGAAGTGCTGTTCGCGTGCATGGGACTCATTCTCGTGCTCGCGGCCCGCATCAGTGGAAAACTGGTGGAAGCACCAACCCTTGCGGCTTGCATGCGAGCGGGAGCAAAGGTGGGTGCGTTCTCGGCCATTGCGAATCTCTTGCTCATTGGAAGTCTTGTTGGTGGCGGTGAAGCGGGGGTGCTTCGGCAATTCGCACTTTGGAGCGCCGGTCTCTTCGGGGTCAGCATCGTGTGCGGATGTCTCGGTGGAGCATGGGGGTGCGCAGGCCTGCGTTGGCGGGCACGGGTTCCTGCCACGGGATTGTTTGGGCTGACCACTGCCGCGGCAATATTTCTCCTGCTCGTGACGGGCGGGCTTGTCACGGGACTTGAGGCGGGGCTTGCGGTCCCGGATTGGCCAAACTCCTTTGGGCACAACATGCTGCTGTATCCGCTGGCCGAGATGAAAGATGGCGTGTACTACGAGCATGCACATCGCCTCTACGGAATGCTCGTGGGCTTCTGCGCCGTCCTGATGCTTGTGCTCACGCTCATGAACGAGCAGCGCAGCTGGGTGCGCGCGCTTGCATTTGCTGGCTTTCTGATGGTGTGTGTGCAGGGGCTCATGGGCGGGCTCCGCGTGACCGGGAATCTCACTCTGTCGCAGGAGGCGTCGGAACTTGCGCCGAACGTCGGACTCGCGGTCGCACACGGTGTGTTTGGGCAGATCGTGTTTTCACTCTATTGCTTGCTTGCCGTGGTGTGCGGAACGCGCTGGAACAGCGGCATGGCACCACAAGCTGTCGCGGAGGCTCCTAGTGCCACCCTCCCAACCGCGCTCGTCGGAGTTCTGTTGGTGCAACTGATTTCGGGTGCGCTGTACCGCCACCTCCAGATTCCAGTGGCAGGCGCTGCGCCCACCTATCCAACATGGGCGATGCACATGCATCTGACCTTTGCTGCGGTCGCCTTCGTCGCGACACTGTGGACAGGACTGCGCGCCATGCGCATGCCAGCAGCACTGAGACCACTCCGCGCCGTCGGTCACGGACTGTTGATGGTCGTCGGACTGCAAGTCGTGCTCGGCATCCTTGCGCTCGTGATGGTCATCACGCGAAAGACCGAAGCGATTCCGCTGTGGGAAGTCGTCTTCACCAGTCTGCATCAGGTGACGGGTGCGGCCCTGCTCGCCACCAGCGTGCTGCTTGCCGCGTGGTGGCGTCGGCTTACGGTGCCGCAGGCGAGTTCGCAGGGACTGCCGCTGGCACAGGCTTAATCGCCTCCTCCAGTGCAAGCACCGCGTAGATGGTGCAGAGTTCGTTGTCTCCCTCATCCCAGCGTGATGCGCTGTTGACCCACGAACCATCGTTCGCCTGCATGCTCACGAGCGCAGCGATGAGCTCGTCGCGCCAGTTGTGCGTGGTGCCCTGCACATCGGTGATCGTGTGCTGCTGCGCTGCGTGCAGGGCGCGCGACACTGCGTGCAAGTAGTAGAAGTGGCCCTGTGCACCGAGTCCTGGATTTTCTCGGAATGTCCAGTTTCGACGAATCCACTCGAAGGCTGCCTGCACGCGTGGATCATCCCTCGACAGGCCCGCGTACAGCAGGCTCTTGAACCCTGCGTAGGTCATCGATCCGTAACTGCGCAGACTGCGCGGCTGACCGACCGCGACCTTCTCTCCGAAACGTCCTTCACCGGCCTCTTCGCTCGCGAAACTCTCGCCGCCATTCGCAGGGGTGTAAACAAAGCCGCCGTCGCGCGTTCCGCTACTCGCCCATGGGGCTGCGTTCGTCTGCGCAAGATTCTGCGTTCGGGTGAGAAACACGAGTGCACGTCGCACGGCAGGATCATCTGCAGAAACACCCGCATCATGCAGTGCGTCGAGCATCATCTGTGTGTTCGACAAGTCAGGACGCCCGGAACGCCCATACCCCGCGCCACCAAACCAATCCATCCTCGGTGAAACACCTTCGGTCTGATCCCACTGATGCATCGTGAGCCACTCCACACTTGAGCGAAGCAGGAGACGATCCTCGGGATCTTGGATCGATGCGAGCGCGCTGGCAACGGCGCTTGCCACGTAATTTCCAAGACCTCCCTGCGGATCCGGGTTGAACGCCCGCCCCGTTCCGCCGACCCGACTCCGGATGGAATCACGCGCGCGTGCGGCTGTCGAGGAGTGTGTCGGTGTTTCGCCCACTTGTGCGAACGCTTTCAACGCCAGTGCGGTGATCGCCGTCGATGCTGCAAGCGATCGATCACGCTGATCCGTTCCGGAACTTCCCTTCCACACGCGCCACCCGCCGCTGGCGTCCTGCCGAGTGCGGAGGAACTCAAGCCCCTTGGTGATCGCATCACGGGCGGACTGCCACGATGGTGCGGTGCACGGAACCTCCGCTGCAACTTGGCTCACGCGGTGGACGGCAGGTGGCGGCGGAGCAGACACCGATGGCTCGGCGGGCGTGGGTTGTTCCGTCACCTTTGATCGATTGACCCGCGGATCCAGTGGAACACCAGCATCCTGAGCAGCCGTCGAGCCTGCGCCCACGATGTGCAGAAGAGAGATCGCTGTGATGATCGCCATCCGTGTCATCACGCAGAAGTCTAAGCGCGTTGACATGCTCCGCGAATCACGGCGTATCGATGCGAGTACCCTCTGCTGGTGCTCAGGTATGTTGCTTTGATTCTTCTGCCCCTGAGTTTCCTCACATGCACCGCCGTTGCGCAGGACACTGTCCCTGTCGACAGCTTTACGGAGCGCGAGGCGCAGACGATCACAACGGACGACACATCCGATGCCCTGCCGCAGGACCCCGGCACGCCTGTCACGATGCCTCCGGCAGCGTTCGACTTCAGTCCCGAACTCAAGGCTCAGCGTGAGGCTCTTGCAAAAAAGGGATTCACCTTCAATGTCAATCTGACGATCGATGCCGGCTACAACCTGACAGGTGGTCAGAGCGCTGGAGGCTTCTTGGCTGGACTCTTGGATGCGGCGATACAGTTCGATTTTCAGCGGATGGGGCTCGTCGACGGCGGACTCCTTTTGGCGCGTTGGCAGTCGTACTATGAAACGAACCCGGGACCTTTGGAACTCGTGCCCGACTACTGGGGGTGGGAGAACCTTGCCAGTGGCATCGGGGATGTGAACCAGCTCTCGGAACTCTATTGGCAGCAGAAACTCTTTGATGAGGCGCTCACGCTTGTCTTTGGCAAGCAGGATGCGTTGAACTACTTCCTGAACCCGATTGGACCGACGGGGTATTTCCTCAGCAACATCGACACGCTGCCTGCGACGATGGTGCCATGGGTGCCGACCTTTCCCAATCAGGCCATGGGGCTTGTTGCAGTCGTTCGACCGAGTGAATGGTTGACAGGCAAGTTCGGGTGGTTTGATGGCACCAACGTCTACTCCAACAATGGCAGTCCGGTGAAGTCGACCGGCACACTCGGTCCCGGGACGTTCTTCGACAATCCAGGTTCTTGGTTCTTCATCTCCGAGATCAACTTGAGTTGGAAGACTGAGTCTGGGTTGGATGGCATCCTTGGTGTCGGCGGCTGGGTTCAGACAGGACCAAGCGCTGTGTCGGGGAATGGCACCCCAGACGTTCTGATGCCATCGCAGCCAAACGGCGGGTGGTATGCCCAGATCACGCAGCGTGTGTGGGACCACGCCGCGCACGATGAGAGTGAGAGCGGGCTCCGTGTCTTTGGGCAAATGGGATGGGGCGATCCGAGCATCAACCCAGTCAATTGGTCGCTCGCGGGTGGATTCATCGTGGATGGACCATTGACAGGTCGACCAAACGATGACTTCGGAATGGGCATGGGCTACGCGTGGTTCAGCAACCCAGCGTTCGTGTATCCGGCCGAGTCTGGACTTCACGAGATGAACTTCGAAACCTTCTACGCGATCGCGGTGACGGACTACATGACGATCGAACCGTCTCTCCAGTTCGTTGCAAGCCCCGGTGAGTTCGGACAGCAGCCGATGGCAGTCGCAGGATTCGTCCGATTCTCGATCAATTTCTGACGAAGGGAGCAATGCGCCGCGGTTGGTGTGCGTGTGTTCGCGTACGGAGTGGATGAGGCGCAAGAGCGGCTACGCTCTCCGCCATGACCCCGATTGCGCTGTCCATACTGCTTGCCGCTGCACCCCCGATTCCGACGCTCTCGCAGTCGGCTGTACTTGATGCGCCGAGCCCAACCGTATCGCCCACGTTCGGCATGGTCATCGGTCTTTCCGGTGACCGTGTCGTCGCAACGGGACCGGACCCATCGAAGGAGGGCGGATCGCTCGGGCAGATCGCCACCTTCCAGTTGCAGCCGACAGGTGAGTGGAGCACCTTCAAGGAGATGCAGTCCATCGATCAGGTACGCCGAGGTGCCATGGTGTTGCAACGTCTCGCTTTTGCCGGCGAGCAGATGCTCATCACCGAGGATCGTCGTGATGGTTCAAGCAGCTCAGTCGTCACCTTTGAGGCGGCAGCGAGCCCATCGGGGTGGCGCCAGTTGAGTCGACTCGAATCACCTGCCACATCCCCGGAGCCCGCCTTCGGTGCATCGATCGCCACCGATGGCACGATCGCGGCCATCGCAACCGTCGATATGCGTGTGCTTGGAGACAAGCCGCGCACCGTTCAGGTCGCGCCGAAGGTGTTCCTCTTTGAACGCATCAAGGATGGATGGAAGGGGCTTGGTTTTCTTCAGCGAGACGCGTCGAAGCAGCCGACATTCTTTGGCGCGTCGCTGGCGCTCGCAAACAACACTCTCGTGATCGGTTGCCCAAAGGCCATCCCTGCGTCGCCGCATCAATCGCTCGTGCAAGGTGGAGATTCCGCTGTCGTCGTCTATCGGCGCGGCACTGACGGTGCGTGGGCGCTCGATGGGGAGCTCACGCCGCCGCCGCATCGGGTGGACTATCTTGGTTTCGGCACAGCCCTCGCAACGGATGGCGAGCGGATCGTCCTGCGTCAGGCGCAGATCAGCGGGTCAGGTGCGGAGGTGCTCGTCTACAAAAGGGGAACGACTGGCTGGGTGTATGACGGCGAACTCGCGCCGCAGGTGGATATCGTTCGTGGCCCAGGTTGGGGCATCACGCTCGCGATTGCAGACGGCCGTATCGTCGTGGGCGATCCAACCGCGCTGTCGGGTGAACAGATGACTGGATATGTCGGTGTGTTTGCGCGATCATCGGAGGGCAATTGGGGCGAGTCACTGCGGCTGAAGCCCTCTGTGGCCGTGACGAGTTCGCGTTGGGGTGTGTCGCTTCGGGCGGATGGAAGACGCGTTCTTGTGGCACGCCCGGCAAGCGAGCGCGAGGGCATCATGCCGGGTGGGGCGCTTTTGTTCACGCTTCCCGAGCAGCGCGATGCGCCGCCAGTCTCATCGGGCGCGGTGGCTGCCACAGATGTTCCACTTGCGCCAAGTGCGCCGCCCTCGTCGCCCGCGCCGAACGTGCCGCCGAAGTAGTTTTGTTTTGCTCGAGTTTGGTCCGTGCGGACGGATTCCGTGCCTACTGCCAGTTCCGAACAACGCATGCGGCGCACAGCACGCCGCATGCAATGTGAAACGCTGGCAGCCAGTTTGCCGGCATGTCGGGCGGGGCGATTTGATTGAGAGCGACCGCCATTGCGCCGAAGATCGCCGACCAAGCCGCGAACTTCTGGCGGGCAAGCCACACGGCGCTTACGGCTATTGCCGCAAAGACGGTCCAAGAGATGATTGGAGCCAGTTGGGCGCCCTCAAGGGCAGGAAGACGAGCCGCTTTAGCAAACAGGAGTGCGCCTGCAACCCCCATGATGATGAGCATGACCTTCACAGGAACGGATAATAACTTGAAACAGAATCCGTTTCGGCTCGGTGGACGGAAGAGTGCGGACCTCGGGTGAGTCGCTCTTGAGGCCAGACAGAGTGATCCTGCAGTGTTGTTGGGACCGCAACGAGAATTCACG
This sequence comes from Planctomycetota bacterium, assembly GCA_016872915.1. Classification (GTDB taxonomy): domain Bacteria; phylum Planctomycetota; class Phycisphaerae; order Phycisphaerales; family SM1A02; genus F1-60-MAGs104. The sequence goes on from VGYQ01000003.1 coordinate 24,232, forward strand.
ACTTTCTTTTGACTTTTGTTCGTTTGAGACTACCGTTGAATCAAGGAGAAATAACCCAATGTTAAACCGTCTTTCATGCACTGTTGCGTTGGTCTGCTGTTCCGCTTCGTTTGGCTTCCCGGAAATAGTTGCCGACGGAGTGCGTGATGCGACGTATCCACCGGCTAAAGAACTACAGGCCTGTACGACAACGTTCGGCGACTCGACCGACGCCCTCTGTGATCGGTCCGACGGCGGATCGGAACTATGCAACCTTCATGCAACGGTGCAGAACGGCGTTCTTTTCATCTTTATTGGCGGAAATCTCGAATCGAATTTCAATAAGTTTGATCTTTTCATCGATGCAAAGCAAGGTGGTCAGAACGTACTGCGGACCGACAATCCAGATGTCGATTTCAATGGTCTGAACCGAATGGGCGGTAACCCTGGATTGACCTTCGATACTTGTGTCACTCCGGACTTCTACTTGACTGTCACCAACGGAGGTGATCCGGCCGCGATGTATGCAAGCGCGGCTCAACTGCTCTCGTTAGGGGGTGGTGTCGGGGCATATCTCGGACAAGGTGTCCCATGCACCTCGCCCATCGTCAACCAGTTGGGGATCATCGTTGCCCTGAATAACAGCAATGCAGCCGGCGTTGGCGGAGACGGTGGCAGCGTGAAGGGGGCGGCTGCTGTCGATACAGGCATTGAAATTGCAATCCCGCTGCCAGTGCTTGGATACGACCCCGCCATTCAACAGAACATTCGATTTGTGGCATTCATCAATAGCGGTGGCCACGACTTTCTTTCCAATCAGGTTTTGGGGCCACTTCCCGGGGGCAGCGGCAATCTGGGTGAGCCTCGCTCCGTTAACCTGGCGAACATTGATGGCAACCAGTACGCAACACTCGTGGTGAATCCGCAAGAGCAAGCGTGCCCGCCTGCGCCGCCTGCGTGCGTGTCGGACCTCAACGGAGATGGCGTCACTGACGGCACCGACCTTACGCTGGTGCTCGGCGGTTGGGGCGTCTGTCCGTAAGTCGACCGAATCTGCCTCAAGAAACCTGACTTTTCAAGCGCCCCTTGCCTTTGGCAGGGGGCGCTATCCTTTCCCCCACCGCGCAATGGATGCGCGTGTTCTATCGCCGTCAAGGAGAGGCTCATGGCTTACACATTTCTTCGCGTGTTTCATTCATGGATGCTGTTGATCTGCGTCACCGCTTGCTTTGTCGGCATGGGCTGTCAGTCGACAAGTCCAATGCTCGAGTACATCACCGATGGACAGCAGACCTTCATGGCTGTTCAAACAACGGGCAAGCCTGTACCGGCAGAGGAACTCAAGAGCGCCGTCGCGATCGCGTCGCTGCGCTGCTTTCAGGCGGGCGTGGTGCTGGGTTGGATGGGTGGCAATGGTGTCGCCATGAAGCGACTTCCATCAGGATGGTCGCCGCCGATCGCCATCGGGATTATCAAGGGAGACTTTGGGCCGCTTGTCGGTGCGCAGCACGTGGACATTGTGATGGTTTTCAATGACCCGGCAACGTTCGACAAATTTATCGAGTCTGGATCGTACTTCTATGCAGGAGCACAGGGAACGGCCGCCGCTACGAGTGGTACGACTCAAGCAAGTGGTCCGACCGTCAAGACATACATGAACGCGGCGGGTCTCTACGCCGGAGCGTCGCTCGGTGGTATCGGTATTTTGATCAAGGACAAGGTCAACACCAAGACATATGGAGAGGGTGCCACGACCGAAGACATCCTGAATGGCAAGTACCAGATGCCGCCTGGTGGCATGGAACTCGCAAACAAACTTGACGGGAAGGGCTGACCAGTCGTTGGCGTGCCGAATCCGGCATGCCGCATCGGCAAAAATGTTGAACATTTTGGGCAAGAGCCGTAGTTGGAGCTAATCTTCCTGCATGGGCGGTCGAACTACCTCCTCCTGCGGGCTCTTGGCGCTGTGGCTCGGGTTTGGCCTTGCGCCGTCGGCGTCTGCGCAAGTGTCACAGCGGCCTGGCTACGGTGCCGTTCCCTACGTTCAGGGAACGCAGTTCGGAGTGACCTTTCGTGTCTTTGCTCCCAATGCGACCGGGGTCAATGTCGCTGGCTCCTTCAACTTTTGGAGCACGACCTCGATGCCCCTGTATGCGGAGGGAAACGGCTACTGGTCAGTCGACGCGCCAAACCTGCAAGCTGGTTCTCAGTACAAGTTCGTTCTCAAGAATGGGAGCCAGACCCTTTGGAAGAATGATCCATGGGCGCGCGACTTGACAAGTTCCGTGGGCAACTCGGTGATCTACAACCCTGCGAGCTACACCTGGCAGGTGAACAACTTTCAGGTACCCCAGTGGGACCAGCAAGTGATGTACGAAATGCATATTGGCACTTTCGGGACATCTTCGTCCGGCACGCCACCAGCCAATTTCGATCAATGCACCGCCAGACTTGATCACCTGCAAGATCTCGGTGTGAACATGATCGTTCTGATGCCGACTGCGGAGTTCCCAGGCGATAGGTCGTGGGGCTACAACCCGTCTTACCCCTACGCGGTCGAAAGTGCGTACGGAACTCCCAACGATATGAAGGAGTTCATCGATGCGGCGCATGCGCGGGGCATCGGCGTGAATATCGATGTCGTCTACAACCACCTCGGACCAAATGATCTCGATATGTGGCGCTTCGATGGCTGGTACCAGAACATCAACGGCGTTCAAGGCGGTGGCATCTTTTTCTACAACGATGAGCGCGTCGTCACTCCGTGGGGGAATAGTCGCCCGGACTTCGGCCGTGGCGAGGTGCGCACGTACCTGCGCAACAATGCGCTCATGTGGCTTCAGGAATACCGTGCCGATGGACTCCGGGTTGACGGAACCAAGTTCGTCCGCCGCATCGGGCTGACGGGGCCTGACAATCCCGATGGCTGGACCTTCCTGCAGTGGATCAACAATGACATCGACGCGGTGTTCCCAGGCAAATTGATCGTCGCCGAGGACATGGATGTGGACCCATGGATCACGAAGACAACGGGTGCTGGCGGCGCTGGCTTCGACAGCCAGTGGGACTCCAGTTTCTACCCGAGAATCCGCGGCAACCTCATCACGTCGAGCGATGCCAACCGAAACATGGGGGAGATCCGTGATGCGATCGCGTTCTCGTATAACGGTTCGATGCAGCAGCGCGTGATCTACACCGAGAGCCATGACGAGGTGGCAAACGGGCGCTCGCGGGTTCCCGAAGAGATTTCGCCCGGCAACAGCGGGTCGTACTGGGCTCGGAAGCGTTCAACGCTCGGCGGTGTGATCGTCATGACTGCTCCTGGCATTCCGATGATCTTTCAGGGACAGGAGTTCCTGGAGGACGAGTATTTCCGTGACGATGTGCCGCTTGACTGGTCCAGGAAGACCACGTACGCGGGCATTTACGCGATGTACAAGGATCTGATCAAACTGCGCAAGAACACAACGGGCGTGACGCGCGGCCTCTCTGGTTTCAGCACCAACACCTTTCATGTGAACAATACGGATAAGGTGCTGGCGTATCACCGGTGGCAGAATGGTGGCGACTTCGACGACACGATAGTGGTGATCAACCTTTCCGCCACGCCGCGCATGAACTACCGAATCGGAATGCCGCGGTCGGGGACCTGGTACTGCCGTTTCAACAGCGACTGGACTGGCTATGCATCCGACTTCGGCAACACGCTTTGTCAGTCGACATCGACATCGCCCGTGGCGTGGGATGGACTTTCGCAGAGTGCTCTGGTGAATCTGGGTGCTTACTCGGCAGTGATTCTGTCGCAGGGAATCGTCTATGCGCCCGAGGACACCAACCAAGATGGTTCAGTCAACGCATTTGATCTGGCAGTCGTCTTGGCGCAGTGGGGGACATCGGGCGGTGGTGGTGACATTGATGGCGATGGCACGGTGGGCGGTCCCGACTTGTCTCGCGTACTTGCCGCTTGGCAATGAACCATTTGGCCGCTGTGCTGTTCAGGTTGCCGCGCTCACGCCGTACTCGTCGGTGAAAGATGGGGGAGCGAGTTCCCTGCCGCAGCTGGGTCAAACAGGTGTGCACTCTCGAGGAGGAGTTCAAAGGAACTCTCCGTGCCCTCGCGGAGGGGGGCTGTCGGTGATCGGCTTGTGAGACGGAGCCCACCGCTCTCGATCACCACGTCCATTCTGTCTCCGTAGTTTTCGACGGCGATCACTCGCCCGCGACTGGAGCCAGTTCCCACGCGGATCTGATCGGGACGAACCCCGAGTTCCAATGGCTTGCCTTGCCACCCTGACAGTCCAACCCATCGTGCTTGGGGCAGTTGCAGCGTTCCTGCGGACCAGCGGAAGACTCCGCCTGCTTCGATTGTCCCGTTGATGAAGTTCATGGTGGGGGTGCCCACAAACCCTGCAACGAAACGGTTTGCCGGGCGGCCATACACCTGGGTCGGCGTTCCCACTTGTTGGACGACACCGTCCTTCATCACCACGAGTCGGTCCGCGAGGCTCATGGCCTCTTCCTGATCGTGCGTGACATACACCATGGTGGCACGAAGGCGCTGATGGAGCAGCCGCAGTTCCGTCCGCATCTCACCCCGCAACTTCGCATCAAGATTCGAAAGCGGTTCATCAAAGAGGAATGCGACAGGATCGCGCACGAGCGCTCGCCCGACTGCCACGCGCTGCCGTTGTCCACCCGAAAGCTCGCGGGGTTTGCGGTGGAGCAGAGATTCGATGCCAAGCGTTGCTGCAGCTGCCGACACACGAGCATCGATCGCCTTTCGTTCGGCGGTGCGCTTGTCCCGGTACGTAGAGTTCAGCAGTGCCTTCAGCAGACTGCCGTGCGATCTGCGTCGTTCGAGACCGAAGGCCATATTGCGGCGTACATCGAGATGGGGATAGAGCGCGTAGTTTTGGAAAACCATCGCCATGTTTCTGCGTCGAGCAGGAACATCGTTCATCCGTGTTTCGCCGACGATCAGCGATCCACTGGAGATTTCCTCCAGTCCGGCGATCATGCGAAGCGTGGTGCTCTTGCCGCAGCCTGATGGGCCGACAAGAACGACGAATTCACCGTCAGCGATCGAGAGTGAAACACAGTCAACGGCCTTGACGCCGTTGGCATAAACCTTGGAAACGCCCTGCAGTATCACGGGTGCCATGGTGGGAGCGAAAGGCTAGCCCACACCTTGGTTCGGGTACAACTATGCCATGCACCAGTCGATTGGCGTGGCTTTCTTGCTGCTCGGGCTCTGCTTGGATTCTGCGGTGGGTGCCGCAGCACAAGACGCACCCATTTCGCCAGCCGAAGCGGTGGTGGATGAGGCAACACCTGATTTGCTGCCGCCAAACCGCCTCTGTCCGACAGATCGCAAGCTGCCGCGCACGATGCGATACACCATCCTGCCGCTGCACGGCGACATCATCGATCCGAGCATGAGCATCGCGATGAAGGAAGTCAACGGTCGTCACGCTCGCACGTCGAACTTCAATGCGCTGGTGATCGACTTTGGTATCACGGGCGGTCATCAGGAGGAGACGCTCGCTCTTGCTGCGGAGATTGCGCTGATGCGCAAGCGCGTGCCGATCATCGGTGTGCTTGGCAGTGCCATCGGCCCTGGAGCCATGCTGCCGCTGCTCTGCGACTACTTGGTGATCCTCGATCCTGCGAGTGAGAAGGTGCTGGTCGACTGGACTCCTGGCGTTGATATGTCATCAGCGAATATCTCGGCGGATATCGGCAAGTTCTTCGAGAAGTTCCAGGCTTTCACGATCTCGCCTGAGTCGACGGGTGAAGTGATTCGAGCGATGTGCAATCCGAATCTCGACCTCTTTCTTTGGCGAACGCCCGACAACTGTTTGCGATTTGGGACGAGTGCACCCGCGGACATCGAAACGGTAAAGCTGTCGAGTGGCACCGATGCATTGACTGGATTCTCTGGAAATCAGCTCATCACATCGGGACTCGCACTGCAAGGGCAAGGTGGCATCGACAGCGTTGGTACGGCACTTGGAGCAGAGAAATGGATCGCCGTTCCCGGTATTGGAGAGAAAATCCTGACGCAGGTGAAGTCGCGTCTCGCCATGGAGAGCAAGCAGGCGACCGAGGCTCTGCGCACAGGATTCCGTTCCGTGAAGGATGCGCGCTCCATCGTGGCTGCGATGGTGGAAGCTGAGTCGATCGCGCGCGCGAGCGATCCACGCAGGCAGCAGTACCGTCGTTCCTATTCTCGCGAGTGGACGAACGGTTCGGGGTCTCAATCCAACTCGAGTCGGTGGAGCTTCACCCGCGTCACGACCGTTGCCTGGCAGAAGAATGTGGACGCATCGATCACGGCATGGCAGACGGTATTGAACATGTATACGCAAGCTTCCACCGCCACAAGCCAAGCACGACTCATCGCACAGAAGTTGGCGGAGTCAGACTCCGCCAAGATCGACCCGGAGTTGCGTGGCGAGATCACCGCGCTGCAGGCGGAGGTCGATGCTCTCTTGCAGCAGGGACCGATGCTCGATGTCAAGGGGAACAGCGCGCGGCAGGAGATCGAGTGGCTGCGTGCGAATCGCAACAGCCCTGTGTTCTGATTCTTCTGTCGCGGACTCGCCTCGGATCCATGCGCTCAGTCGATTGCAGCTTCACCCCTTGACGGCACCCTGCGAGAGCCCCTCGACAAACTGCCGCTGCGCCGCGAGGAACAGCAGGATGCATGGCACCATCGTGACGAGGCTTGCGGCCATCAGCAGATGGACATCCTCAAGGCCGCCATATTGATTTCGAAAGGAATTGAGCGCAACGGCAAGCGTCGCCTGCTCGTCTGAATGCAGATACACCAGTGGCCCAAGGAAGTCATTCCAAACCGCGACGAATGTGAAGACCGCGCAGATGGCGTTCACTGGCTTGCAAAGCGGAAGGATGATGCGGAGCCAGATGCCAATGTGACCGTAGCCGTCGATGCGCGCGGCCTCGAAGAGCGACTCGGGAAGCTGTGCGATGAACTGTCGATACATGAAGATGAAGAACGCGTTCCCAAAGAATGCAGGGACTGCCAGCGGTAGGAGCGAATCGATCCACCCGAGTGACCGAAAGAGCAGGAACAGCGGAATGATCGTGACTTGCCCAGGCAGCATCATGGTGCCGAGCATGATCAGAAAGAGACCCTCCCGCCCGCGGAAGCGCACGCGCGCGAACGCATAGCCGACGAGGCTGCTTGACAGGATGGTGCCGATCACCACAAGCACGGTGACCACCACGGAATTCGCAAGCGCATTGGTGAAGCCCGACCATGGTTCTGCACCGCCCATTTCCCGCAGCGCATCTGGATAATTATGCCACTGGGGACTCGGCGGCCACAGCGTCAGGCCTGTTCCGCCCGTGATGGCCGCACCTGCGCGTTCTGGGGTCTCAAGACTGACGACCACCATCCACCAAAGCGGGAAGAGAAGCGCGGCGCCGCCGATGGTGAGGGGTAGAAACGCGAGTGATCGGGCAAGACCACGCGCGTTCATTTGGCACCCCCTTCGACATGCACCCATCGATTGCTTGTACGCAGCACGATGGCGGTGAGCACAAGCACGATGACAAGCAGGATCCACGCCAGCGCGCTTGCATATCCCATCTCGTAGAACTCAAAGCCTTGGTTGAAGATGTAGAGCACAAGAAAGCGCGTGAGATCGCCGGGCTCACCGCCTGTCATCACGAAGGACTGTGTGAAGACCTGAAAACTGGAGATGACGGCCATGATGGTGTTGAACAGAATCACCGGCGACAGCATCGGCAGCGTGACGGAGAAGAATCGGCGCAGTGGACCCGCACCATCGATCGCCGCAGCCTCGAGCAGATCCGCAGGTACCTGCTGCAATCCTGCGAGGTAAACCATCATCGTTCCGCCCACGAACCACAGGCTCATGATGGCGAACGCGGGCGCGCCCCACACTCCGGCATCCGCACCGAACCACTCTGGTGGGACGATGCCGAGCGGCTTCAGCAGCGGCTCAAGGGCCATGTTCATCAGACCGTGATCGGAATCGAAGACCCAGCGCCAGAGCACGGAGACTCCCACCCCCGCAAGCACGCTCGGGAGGTACCACGCCGCGCGAAAGAGGTGGATGCCCCGTACCTTCGTGTTCATAAGCAGCGCTGCGAGAAGCGCCAGAATCTGACCTGTCGGGACGGCGATCAGCGCGTACCAAAGGGTGACCCGCATGCTCGTGCGGAAGCGCGCATCCGAGGTGAAGATTTGCTCGAAGTTGGCGGTTCCTGCGAAGTCTGCCTGTGCAAGTGGTGATACACCCTTCCACCGCGCGAATGCGAGGAGCAAACTCATGGCCACAGGGAATGCCATGAACAGCAGGAACCCCACGATCCACGGTGAAGCAAGCGCGTAGCCAGCCCGTTCATCTTCCCGCTCGCGACCCGTCAGCGAGCCACTTCTCAGCCGAACCATCCACACACCCGCGACGAGCACGAACAGAAGAATCGCTGCAAGACCTATGGCATCCCACGGCATTGGCGCAAGCGATGCACCCCTCAGTGGGCTCGCGCATTCGGCGTTCCAGTCTCGCTCGAAGTTGGCGATCGCTTCCGGCAGTGGAACATCAGCCGTCTTCAGTCCTTGATCAAGGCGCGATCCCATGAGTGCCTCGAACTGCGGGTTGACAGGCCAGTCCACGATCTGCGCGACTTCCGCGGCGCGCAGATAGCCGGCATCGTTTGCAGGTGGGAGGGATGGATCCAAAAAGGCGGAACTCTCCGCGGCGGCGCGGATGGTGGGGATCGCCAGACCCAGCTTGGCGAGATCCCGCTGCGTTTGCTCGCCAGAAAGAAATCGCACGAGCCGCCAAGACTCCTCCGGATGCGCTGTCTGCGCTGAGATACTCCAAGAGACCGTCAGCACAATATTCGCTTCGGTCTTGCCGCGTGGCAGCGGTACGAAGTCCCAATCAAAGCCGCCTTGCGACGGTGGAGGGATCTTTCGGTAACTCGGTACGACCCAGCGACCGAACGGACCTGCCATGCCAACCTTCCCCGACAGGAAGACGCTTGAACCGCTTGCAATCTTGCTCTTCCCACTCGTCAGCGCGCCTCGCTCATCATGCCTCCATCCTCGCAGACGATCGAGTGACTCGAAGACGGCGGGTTCACCCGTGCGCAGCATCTCGAATGAGGTGCCCTTGATGTCGAGCCCGTCGGTCATCAGGTACGCGCGAACCATCGCTGGCCAGGTGACGAATTCGGCTCCGGTGCAGTCGGGCAGCGTGCCAATCCGCCGTGCGGCTGCGATGAATTCGTCCCACGTCCAGTCATCTCGTGGTGGAGAGACACCTGCCTTTGCAAACAGATCCTTGTTCCAATAGAAACCGACTGTCGTGAAGTCTTTCGGGATGCCGTAGAGCGAGCCTTGCCCAGACCGTTCACCGTCAAATCGGAACGCAGCGACAGTCGCGGGATAGAAGCCGTCTAAGTCGAGTCGATCAGAGACCTTCTGCTCCACGTCGGCCGCAAGAAAGTCATCGACGGGGAGCAGCAGTCCCAAGTCGACAAAGGATGGGACTCGCTCAGATCCAACATAGAACACATCAGGCGGATCCCCGGAAGCCATCATGGTCTGCAGCTTCGTGTAAAAGCTCCCGGCATCACCAGGGTTGATGCGCCGAACGCGAATGCCGGGATTGTCAGCGGTGAATCGTGCGAGCGCTGCCTCCACGATCGCGTCCTCCTCCTGTCCACCTTCGCCCGACCAGTGCATGACGACGATTTCGGTACGGGCATCGGTCGACAGCAACCGTCCAAGCTCGCGAATTCCAACAGTGAGAAACGCCCAAGCGATCAGGAGGACGGCGCATGCGGCGAGCAGCCATTGGAAAGTTCGTCCGACCGCGGGCACCATTCGATGAAGCATAGATGGGTCACAGTATTTTCAGCGATCTGCCTACACTTCCGAAATGCTTTTCGCGGCGCCCTTGCGCTTGTTCTTGCCAAGTGTTGTCGCCGCTTCATGCTTGGCGGCTGCCAGTCATCAGGACGCCACCAGTCGGTCATGGCCGCCACGCGAACCGACCATCCAGTCGTCGCTCCCCAGAAACCAGTTTGCCAGTGTTCCATCGGTGGACATCCGTGAAAGCAGCGTGGGACGCTTCGACTGCACATTCGCCTATCAGCCGGTGAAGCCTGCGCGAAGCGTGTGCCTAGCCGGCTCGTTCAACAGTTGGAACATGAGCGGCACACCGCTTTCCCGCGGTGATGACGGTGTTTGGCGGGTCAAGGTGACACTTCCCGCGGGCGCGCAACTTTATAAGTTTGTCGTGGATGGCGATCAGTGGACGGCCGATCCTCGGAACCCGTTCACGGAACTGGATGGCCATGGTGGCAAGAACAGCGTGCTGCGCCTTGGGGCTGAAGCCAATCTTGGATCGGTCCGAGCGAAGCGTGGTGATGGGAAGGTGGAGGGGGCAGCGATCCTCCATGACCCTGAGCGTGCGTCGTTCGCGCAGCGACTGCCCAGTGGCTCCGTCTTGCTCCGTGTTCGAACCCTCCGCGACGATGTCGAGGGGTGTGAACTCGCCATGCAAGGCAAGCCCCGTCAACCCATGCGTGATTCGGGGGCGGATGAAGCCTTCTCTTGGTGGGAGATTGAAGTTGCCGATAGCGGGTCGACGTTGACCTACACATTCCTCTTTTCAGATGGAGCAAAGCGCTTGAAAGACGAGCGAATCTATTCACTCAATACTGCACCGGATGCATTGTTTCGTACTCCCGCATGGGCAAAGGATGCGATCTGGTACCAGATCATGCTCGAGCGTTTTCGGGATGGTGATCCGCTCAACAATCCCGATCCCTGTCGGCCGTGGACGGGGGAGTGGTATGGGCTGAGTCCGTGGGAGGGGCAGAACGGTGCGACCTTCTTCAAGTGGGATGTCTTCTCGCGGCGCTACGGCGGCGATCTCGCTGGTCTGCGGGAGAAGCTCGGCTACTTGAAGCAGTTGGGGATCAATGCGATCTATCTGAACCCAGTCTTTCAGGCACCGAGCCATCACAAGTACAACGCAACAAACTTTCTTCACATCGACGAGCACTTTGGCACCAAGGGCGACTATGCCAAGGCGGAGGCAGCAGAGGATCTGCTCGATCCGCGTTCATGGCAGTGGACACCAACGGACAAGTTGTTCCTCGAAGTCCTTCGTGAGTCCAAGCGGCTTGGGATTCGAGTCATTCTGGATGGTGTCTTCAACCATGTCGGTACCTCCCATCCCGCGTTCCGGGATCTGAAGGAGAAGGGAGAACGCAGCCGATTCAAGGATTGGTTCAGCGTGCGCTCATGGGAACCCTTCGAGTACGACGGTTGGGCAGGGTTCGGAGAACTTCCCGTGTTCCGAAAGAACGAACGAGGATTCTCCTGCGACGCTGTGAAGGAGCATGTCTTTGCCGTCACACGCCGATGGATGGACCCCAACGGCGATGGTGATCCATCGGATGGCATCGACGGATGGCGTCTCGATGTGCCCAACGAGGTTGCGATGCCGTTCTGGCATGAATGGCGCGATCTCGTAAAGTCGATCAATCCCGACGCATATATCGTCGGCGAGATTTGGAAACGCGCGGATGACTGGTTGGATGGCCGTTCATTCGACGCAGTGATGAACTATCCGTTCGCAGAGACCATGCTGCAATGGATGCGAGACAAGGAACGAAAGATTTCGGCGAGCGAAATGGACCGGCGACTGGCAGAACTGCGGCGCGCATATCCGGCGGAAGCGACGTATGTCCTGCAGAATCTTGTCGACAGCCATGACACGGATCGAATCGTGTCGAAGTTTCTGCATCCAGACTGCGAGTACGACAAGGGAAATCGGGAACAGGAGAATCCCAACTACAACGGCAAGAAGCCGGGACCCGAGGAGTACCGACGCGCGCGGCTTCTTGCGCTCGTGCAGATGGTGTACGTCGGCGCGCCGATGGTGTACTACGGAGACGAAGTCGGGATGTGGGGTGCCGATGATCCCACGAATCGCAAGCCGATGCTGTGGGAGGATCTGCAGCCCTACGAGCAGCCTGAGGAAAATACGGTCGATCATGAACAGTTCGACTGGTATCGCCGCGTGATCGCGCTCCGCAACGCGCATCCTGCGCTGCGGACAGGATCCTTCGAGACGGTCACCACGGATGATGCACAGGATGTCTGGGTGTTCATGCGATCGCTGCCTGCGGAGTGTCTGCTTGTGGCGATCAATGCGTCACCGCGTGAGGCGAGACTCGATTTGTCATCTTTGCCGGTGGCAGGGCTCGGTGCGACGTGGAAAACGGTGTTCGGCGGCGAAGGCGCCTCACTCTCCGATGATGCTTTCCCACGTATCTCTGTGCCGCCATTATCGGGTCGCGTATGGGTGCTGCAGCGGTGAAGCAAGGCACCAACCCGATTCTTGATCGCCGCGCCTTCGGTGTACTTGCGCACATCAGCAGTCTCGATGGCGGCTGTGCCATCGGTGATGCGGGTCCGAGTGCGTTGGCGTTCATCGATTGGTGCGCAGATGCTGGCGCGGGCTGGTGGCAGATGCTGCCGGTGGGACCCGTTGGACCTGGTGAATCGCCCTATTCGAGCACATCAAGTTTCGCCGGCGAACCGCTTTTCATTTCCCTTGAGGGACTTCGCGATGACGGACTGATCTCCGCACGAGCGCTGCGTGAAGCGCGTCGAACAGCCGCGCGTCTTGGCGGGAAGGCGCTGACGGCGCGAGGGGCTCATGCCCGGTGCAACTTTGACGCTGCGCGCGCCGCGAAGGAGCCGGCCTTTCTTGAGGCATTCGAAATGTTCCGTCTCGGACGCGGGTTCGAGGGCGGCGCGTATCGAACCTTTGTGCGTCGCGAGCGGGCATGGCTTGATGGTTGGTCGCGTTATCAGCAGGATGCCCATGGGTATCACGCCTTCCTGCAGTTTCAGTTTGATCGTCAGTGGGAACGCCTGCGCGCGCACGCTGCCCGTCGGGGTGTACGCCTCCTTGGTGATGTGCCGATCTTCGTCTCGCTTGACAGCGCAGATGTCACATCTGATCCAGGACTGTTTCGTCTCGACTCGCGTGGACGCCCGCGCGTTGTGACAGGGGTGCCGCCCGACTGTTTTTCCGCGGACGGCCAGTTGTGGGGCCATCCACATTATCGCTGGGAGGCGCATCGTCGACAGGGCTTCGATTGGTGGTGCCGCAGACTTGGAAGCGCGTTGCGGCGTTTCGATGGTGTCCGTATTGATCACTTCGTTGGCTTTCACCACGCCTATGAGATTCCTGCACGTGCTCGAACGGCACGCCGTGGGGTGTGGCGTCCGCAGCCAGGGCGGGAAGTGCTCGCCGCTGCACGTCGGAAGCTCGGTGCGCTCCCCCTCATCGCGGAGGATCTCGGTGCCGTCACGCCAGAGGTTGTGTCGCTTCGGAGGGCATTCCAGTTGCCGGGTATGAAGGTTCTGCACAATGCGTTCGGCGGCGATGACTCTGGGGAGCTGCCGCATCACCATCCACTGGACAGTGTGGTCTACACGGGTACGCACGATAACGAGACCACTGTGCAGTGGCTTCGCTCGCGTCGGCCCGAAGAGCGAGCACGGCTGCGCACCATCGGGGGACCCGACGCGCTTCGAGATCCTGCACAGGCGCTCATCCGAATGGCATTCGCCTCTCCGGCCCAGTTGGCTGTTGTGCCGATGCAGGATGTGCTGGGGCTTGGCGCGAGTGCTCGGATGAATGTTCCGGGTGTTGCACTGGGCAACTGGACATGGCGGATCGGATCGGACTGGTCTGCTGTGCGCCGAAGTTGTGCGGATCGACTCCGCGCTTTGGCGCAGGCGACGGGGCGTAGGTAGTTGCGGGTTCGCAGCACCCCCCAGAAGTCATCAGAGTTGGTAGGAATACGAGGCTCCATGGCTCGCAAGCGACGTCATCCATCGATCGGTAGTGACGATCTCGTCACGCACCTCCGCGACATTGCATCCAACCTTTGGTGGTGCTGGAATGAGGAGGCATGGTCCGTCTTTCAGACGCTTGACCCCGTGGAGTGGCGAGCGACCAATCATTCGCCGCTCGCCACGCTTGAGCGAACAACAACAGCGAGACTTGAAGCGCTTGCCTCCGATCCGCTCTTCGTCAAGCGCGTCTATGACGCACTTGCCGCGCGTGCTGCCTACCTCGCAGAGCGGGCCTGGTTTCAGCGCGGTGCAGTGGCTCGGCTTCGCGGTTTTCGTGTGGCATATTTTTGCAGCGAGTACGGCTTGCATGAGTCGATCCAGCAGTACGCGGGTGGGCTTGGGATCCTCGCCGGCGATCATCTGAAGAGCGCCTCGGATCTGGGTATCCCACTCGTTGGCGTGGGGCTGGCCTATCGCCATGGGTACTACATTCAGAATCTGGCGCGAGACGGAACCACACAGGTGCTCTATCCAAACTACGACTTCCACCGCTGGGGTATGGAGGACACGCACCGGACAATCGCCTGTCCGATCGGCAATCGATTGGTGACTGCGCGTATCTGGCGGATGTGGGTTGGGCGAGTTCCGCTGTACTTGCTGGATACGGATTTGATGGCGAATGCTCCCGAGGATCGTCGCCTCACCGAGGGCCTGTACAAAGGCGAGCCACAACTTCGCCTGCGGCAGCAGGTGCTTCTGGGCATCGGTGGAACACTCGCGCTCCGTGCGCTCGGTGAGCATGCCAGTGTGATGCATCTCAACGAGGGTCATGCAGCGCTTGCGCCCCTCCAGAGAGTCGCGGACTGTCTGGGGCAGGGGATGTCTGCCGCTGCGGCGATGGACAGCGTGAAGCAGTCGACCGTGTTCACGACCCACACTCCAGTCGCTGCTGGACACGATCGCTATGACCCCGCGCTCTTCGTGCGGGAGGTTGCTCCCGCCGTCGCGCGGCTTGGGATGAGCGATCAAGATTTGCTCGATCTCGGGCGCATCGAAGCTGGAAACGCGAAAGAACCGTTCTGCATGACCGTCCTTGCCCTGCGGATGGCAGAGCGAGTGAATGGTGTCGCGAAACTGCACGGCGAGGTGAGTCGCGAAATGTGGAAGGATCACTACCGATTACCTGCGGCGAAGGTGCCGATCGGTTCGATCACGAATGGCGTTCATGTACGGACATGGATCGATCCTGATGCGGAACGGTTCTGGCAGGCAGAGATCGGGCTGCGGCTTGGAAAACAAGCGCCGAAGGCAGTGGGTTGGAAGCGTGCAGGATCCGCAAATCCCAGCGCATTTTGGGATCTTCGGAGTCGCTTACGAAAGCGGCTCATTCACTTCCTCCGTGATCGAGTGGCGCTCCAGCGCAAGCGTCGCGGCGATGGGCAGTCCGATGTGGCAGCCACATATGGACTTCTCGATGATCAGGTGCTGACGATTGGCTTCGCTCGACGTTTTGCCACCTATAAGCGTGCGCCGCTGATCTTCCAAGATCCCGCGCGCCTGTCGAGCATTCTTTGCAACGCTGCGCGCCCAGTGCAGATCGTCTTTGCCGGCAAGGCGCACCCGCGCGATGAGGGCGGGCAGGCGTACGCCCAGAGAATCTTTGACATGGCACGCGATCCCCGCTTTGCCGGCAAGGTGGTGCTCATCGAGGACTACGACATGCATGTGGGGCGCATGCTGGTTTCAGGCTGCGATGTCTGGCTCAACAATCCGATTCGACCGTATGAGGCAAGCGGTACAAGCGGCATGAAGCCGCCGCTGCATGGTGGGCTCAATCTGTCGATTCTTGATGGTTGGTGGCCTGAGGGCGCCAACGGATCCAACGGATGGTCGATTGAGTCGGCAGTCGACGGCGCGACCGATGCCGAACGCGATGCCTTCGATGCCAACAGCATGTACGAGCAGTTGGAGAGGGAAGTGGTGCCGCTGTTCTATGAGCGCGATGCAAGCGGGCTGCCAATGAATTGGATCAAGCGGGCCCTTCAAAGTGCCGCGACAGTTCCGCTGCAGTTCAACTCGCACCGGATGGTGGCGGAATACACACGCAAGGCGTATGTACCCGCGCACCAATCCGGTACGCGCTGATCAGTTCCTTCCGTCTGCTGGGATCCTCATCGCCGACGGCGTCCGCGAGTGGCTCCTGCAAGAACCAAGAGCGCAACCGCACCTGGCGCTGGAACAAGATTGCCCTGCACCCAGTCGATCGCCGCATCGTGGTCCGCCTCATCAGAGCCTAGGTTGAAAACGACCCAGAAGGTGTCACTCGAATTGAATCCCGAGGCAGAGGCCTGCATGGCCAGCAAGTAGATGCCCGCGATCGGATCGTTCCCCGCATCACCACTGATCGTGAAGTTGGGATGCAGATCGAGTCCTTCCGTCACGAGGAAGCTGAAGCTCCCACCTGACGCGGAAGAGCCGCTTGATCCGCCGTACTCGCCGCTGATCGCCGCGCCAGCGAATGACGCGAATTCGCTGCCAGTCCATCTGGACAGGCCACTCAGCACGTTGATGGAAAGCGTCGTGCCGACGAGATTGGAGCCGAATCCTGGCTCATCACTGCTGAATGGGAACTCGGGATCCTCGCCGAATTCGGCGGAGAACACGCGCGCGGCGGAATCGATGATTTCGCCGGTGTCGTGATCCCACGACGCGGTTCGCAGTTGTCCACCGCTTTGCCAGACGAACGCATCAGGGTGTACTTCACCCTCGTCAGCGGCAGCGTGCGACTCGCAGAAGAGAAGCCCCACCGCGGCTACTGCCGCGAGTCGGGAACAAATTGAGATAGAACGCAGAGACATGAAAGGTACTCCTCGAAAATGGTTTGGGCGAAAGGGACAAAGACAATCGCAGCATTCGCCCGTGCGCTACGACTGTCACAGAAGGGATTGAAGTGAGAAGCGGTCATGGGCACTCTCCCCATGCGCCGAGCAAGATGGTGAGATCGCTGCCGTCGACGATGCCGCTGCCGTCGATATCGGCCGCACCAGATCCGCCCCAACCGCTCAACACGACGGCAAGATCCTGTCCGTTCACGACGCCATCCGTTTGCACATCTGCGGGGCAGGGGTTCGGGAGGAAGTTATCGATGACCCAAGCTGCCGCAGCGTCGTGTGCGTCTGTTGTGGACGCATGGTTCATGACCATCCAAAGAGGCTTGCTCTGCAGAACGCCCGGGTCGTTGGACCACAGTTCCAGTTCGAGCAGGTAGATGCCAGGGGTGGGCGCAGATGTGCCCGTTGCGGCAAGGAGATTGAACGAGAGGTGCCGATGCCAACCTCCATCCGACTGCACGGCGAGCGAGAAACCCGGAACGCTTCCCGCGTTGCTCGTGACATTGGAAGTGATGAACGAGATCTTCAGACGCTCGCCTGCGAGCGGCCCGGCAGGATCGGTCGGTTCGAACGTAGTGCCGTTCCAAACCAGAAGTGCCGTTCGAATGTTGAATCCGATCCGATACCCGGTGCTGAAGGTGCTTGGCAGGGCATCGAAGCCAGGATTCGATGTGAATGCCGCGATGCCCGTATCTCCGAAGTTTGCACGGAAGACACGTCTTTCTGATCCGATTCCGCCCGAAGTGATTTCGTGGGTCGTGATCTGTCCATTGGTCGCAACATCCAGTCCGACATCGCCGATATGACCCTGCGCATGCGCAGTGGCAGGCGAGAGCACTCCAATGACCGTGCCGATGGCGAAGAGCGCGCATCGGTTGGAGAGGGGCATCTGAAAGGGGGAGATGATCTTCATGATGTGGGGGCCTGGGGATCAGGATCAAAGAGATTTCGGTTGCAGTCGATCCACACGTCATCGAACTCATGCGTGCGTGTATGACCATCCAGGAAGGAGTAGTTGGAGAGTGATTGGCGCGCGGGCTTGTACCGATCGACTGCGTTGATCGACACCTGTGTCGCGGCCATGGTCGGTACAGATGTTTCAGAAAGACCGCACCACGTCTCCATGTGGGGATGATCGGCGAGCGCAAAGTCACCCTCCTCGGCCATCAGGAGGAAGCACACCGTCTCGTCTGCCTTGCGCACCTCTGTCAGCCGATCGCAGCCCGCGCCCGGTCCATCCAAGGCGGCTGCGGGCGAGTAGTTGCGCGAGATGTAGTTGTTCAGACCGTAACTGGTGACTCGAACGGGACCGAGTGCAGGATCGGCGGAACCACCCTGATCCGCGGGCCAGCGACTCGACTGATCGAGTGGTCCGCGCAGTGCGATGGGATGATCGAGGTACGGACGCAGCGTCGTGACAAACGATGCCAGCGGACTTCCGGCGCCACCGTGCGGGAGCCCAGCATCAACAAAGTGCTCCTTGTGCACATTCATGTAGGCGGTGTGAGCCATGGACAACGATCGCAGCGCAGACAAGTCACTTGCGGTTCGCGATTGCCGCTGCACACCAGCGAGCGCGGGCACAAGAAGCCCGACGAGGATCACAATCACGCCAACTACGACCAGCAACTCCACAAGTGTGAAGGCGCTGCGTGCGGATGGTGGCGATATCGAGCGAGGTGTTGGCATTGCAACGGTCGAACGGAGGAACTTGATTGCGCCAAGCGACCCTCCCTGAGGGTCATCACGGCGCAGAACGACTGCGTGTCATCGCGGAGCGCGATGGAGCGTGTTTCAGTTGAACGCAGGTGGCGGTCGAGCCCAGATCCCCCGAGGGCTCGGTAGTGCGATGCTGAATGGACGATTCTCCAGCTCAGCACTGACGACCAGAGAAATCTGATCCACGGGCGGCACCGTGGTGGAGAGCATCACCACCACCGCAAGCAACGAGCATTCGAGGCAGCCCGAGTCGTGATCCGTGGAAGTCGGCTCTTCCGTTGGCTCGTCGTGATCGTCGCAGCAGGAGTGGCTGTCGCAAGAAGGATCCGCGTGCTCACTCCGACATGCCCCCTCGTCACCATGGTTCTGGCCGTGGGAGAGATGCACATGCGCTGCAGTCCAACCGGCGACGCCCACGGAAAGGACAAGCGCAGTCAAGATGGAGAGGAACGACCGCATCGGCAATAGGGAAGGGTAGACCCGCAAATCCCAAAAGCAATTCCAAAGGGCCAGAATTTCTGACCATCCTTGTTGTAAATGCGAATTGGTTCGCAAAAACGGGGGGGTGCCTTAGGGACCCGGTGGAGCAGGGGGGAGTCCTTCGATCGGCGGAGGGAGCGAGCCGTTCAGCGCATCGATCCGTGCGCGCAACGCTTCCTCATCCCACGGGTCGATGATCGCCAGTGCGCGATCGAGTGTTGCGCGTGCCGCAGTGACCTGTCCACTTCGCAGTTGAACGTCCGCGAGCGCCGCGTACGCCAATCCCTCGCGCTGCTTCGATAGGGAGATTGCCTTCAGCGCCGCCATGGTCGCGCGCTGCAGGTCAGGCTTTTCGAACAGCTTCGAAACAAGCGTCGTCGCAAGCTCCGCACAGGTGTCCCAATCGGTCGAGTGGCGAAGAATCGTGTCGGCTGCCGCAAACGAGTCCTCCGTTCGCCCCGCCTGTTGCAGTGCGCTGATGACGAGCAGCCTGCCTTCGCGGGCGATCGACGGATTCTTGTCGGCGGACATTTCGCGGCAGATGTCGAGCAAGGTGTCCCACTCGCGTCGGTCGATCGCAATCTGCGTGCGTTCGGCAAAGGCTGCGCTGCGCTGCAGTACCGCGGCACGCTCCTCGTGCATAGCGCGGCGTCCCTCGCGTGACCAGCGTCCGCTCTGAACAGCCTCCACCACGGCGCCAGCTTCACGAGGATCACCGATCCACGCAATGTTCCCCTGATGGACGATGAAACAGGTGGGCACACTTGTCTGCCATGATGGCTTCATCCAGTCGTTCCATGCGCTGCGATCGGGGTCGCAGCCGATGACAATGTCGACACGGTCCTTGAAGCGGGGTGTTTCCAAGAGTGGTGCCACCACATCGAGAGGTTCGCACGCGATTGCCACCACCTCGACACCCTTGTCGCGGTTCCTTTGGGCCACCTTCGCAAGTCGAGGCAGACTGTCGCGCGCGGGTGTCACTGCTGGGGACCAGAACAGCACGATCCATGTCTTGCTGCTGTCGGCAAAGTCGGGCTCCTGCCCTTGCAGCCAGTGGGAGATGTCCGAACGAGGTGCGGCAGAGCCAACGGTCAAAGGCGGACGCGCTACCCCGAGGCCTGAATTTGGTGGCGGCGGAGTGGGCTCCGAGTGAGGCGCGGGGCTTGGTGGTGCCGGCTCGGCTTGAAGCGCGCTGCTTGCGCAGCCCGACGGTCCGCACAGAGACAGGGCGCTCACCAGAAACGACAGAGGCACTCTCATGGTGTTACTCCATCTTGCAGCGGTACCACAGCGAACGCCTGGACATCGATGATGCCTTGATCAGAAACCTTCAGGTGGGGGATCACGGACAGAGGCAAGAACGATAGTTGCATGAACGGGTCTTCGAGAGTGCCTCCGAGCGAAACATATGCGGCATCAATGGCAAACTGTGCAGCTGCGACCTCGGCGACAGAGCGGTCGGACAGGAGTCCCGCGATCGACAAGGGGAGTTCGGCGAGAATGCGTCCACCATCGGCGACACACTGTCCTCCACCAATCTCCGCGAGTCGCCGCACGGCCAGCAGCATGTCCGCCGGATCGACGCCAGCCACACTCAGGTTGTGAGCATCATGGCCGACTGTGCTCGCTATGGCACCACGGCGCATGCCGAAGCCGCGCACGAGCCCACGACCAATCCCACCTGCACCACCGTGCCTTTCGACCGACGCGAGCAGAAGCAAATCACGCGTGGGGTCCGCGCAGACACGCCCTCCCGCAATGGGCGGCAGTTCCCACAGATGCTCGGTCACGATCTGCCCGGGTACTACACCCACCACGCGCGCCGGCTTCGATGGATCTCCCTGCAATGTGAACGCCGCCGCACTCAGCGAAGCGGGCAGGTGAACGGTGGATCGGAGAAATGGCGGGATCACGACAGGCTCAGACTTCACAGTGCACACACCATCACGCGCCACCTCGCCTCCCGCAATCAACATCCGCTCGACCTTCATCGACGACCATCCATCATGCCCGAGTCGCACAATCGCGATGTCCGCAGCCAAGCCAGGCGCGATGGCACCCCAATCCCGAAGTCCGTAGTGCTCCGCGACATGCAGCGACGCCATCGCAACGGCTGTCGGACCATCGAATCCCATCTGTGCAGCTCTGCGAATGACCCGATCAAGATGTCCATCCTCGAACCCATGACACGCATGCACATCGTCCGTGCAGAAACAGAAGCGATGTGCATTGGCTTGCGTCACCACGGGAAGCAGATCGCGGAGATTGCGTGCGGCACTGCCTTCGCGGATGAAGATGCGCTGGCCGGACTCCAGCTTTTCGATTGCCTCCTCGGCACGGAAGCACTCATGATCGCTGGAGGGACCTGCAGCGACATACGCCTGCAGCCGCTGCCCAGACAGGGCGGGCGCATGACCATCGACCCGATGGCGCCGCGATAGTCCAAGCGCGCTCTTTGCAAGCAGATCGGGGTCGCCAGCAATCGTCCCAGGGAAGTTCATCAACTCTCCAAGCGCGATGATGCGCGGGTCGTCGAAGAGAGGATCAAGATCGCCGGCGGACAGGGTGGCGTTCGTACTCTCCAGTCCGCTCGCTGGAACACAACTCGACGCCGTGAACCAGATGTGCATCGCAGCACGGCGAGCATCCTCCATCATCCATCGGATGCCCGCAACGCCGGTGACATTTGCGATTTCATGCGGATCCGCAACGATCCCCGCGGTGCCATGCGGCAACATCATCTGTGCGCACGTGGATGGCGGCAGCATGGTGCTCTCAATGTGCATGTGAGCATCAAGCAGCCCCGGCATCACCACAAGCCCGCTCGCGTCGATGCGCTGAACTGCCTTTACGGCAATCGTCGGATCGAGCACGGCGGCAATGCGCCCACCGTGGATCACGACCGTTGCGGCACGGAGTCGCCGCGAATGAACATCCACGATCAGTCCCGATTCGATGGCAGCATCCGCAGTGGCTTCGCCCCGAGCGACGGCGATGAAGGATGGATCCGTCCGCGGGATCATGGACGGCGCTGTCGAGTGGTCAATTTGGTGCGGGCGGGGGCGTGCCGCCACCCTTCCCGCCAAAGGCCATCTCGCGCGGTGTCTTCTGTTGAAGGACGCGCGCCTGACCCGTTGCCAACGCTTGATCGATGAAGTCCTGCACCATCGCGTCAGCCTGTGCAGCACCCGACTGTTTCACCGACTGTCGATAGATCTCCGTGATCGCCCACGCCTCGCAGTTCCACGGCACACTGCTCGCGGTGTTTCGCATGGCGGCAAGGAACAGTCTGGAGTTCTCCACATACTGCGACTTGTCCCGCACGAGCGATCCATTGGGCTCGTAGACGCCGCGGAAGCAGTACCACGTACAACTCGGCGTGCTGCCATCCTCGGGCGCACGCACCACGCGTCCCGCCCAGGCAATCAGGAAACGGTTTCGGGCGGGGAGATAGTCGTACGCGATTCCATCAATCGTCTCAGTCAACTTGATTGGATTCCCACCGCCATCCATCTCATCGGCTGTCTTTGATCGCTGTTGGATTGCTTGCAGTATCCGTTCTTCACCCGCGGAGTTGTTCGGCAACTTTCCCGAATCGCTGTGTGCGCTCACGATGCTGTTTCGTGCGGCTGCCGCTTGCGTCGCCACGAGCGATGGAACAATGGCACCCGGGATTGTTCCACCCGTGTTGGCGCAGCCCATCGCGGACCAGAGTCCCGATGCCGCAAGAAGAACCGTGGTGAACGCCTTTCGGCGCAGTGTCGTGCTTGGTTCGTCCATGTCACTACTGTAACGCACCGCGCTCTCTCCATATTGCGATCGCCCCGATGGCGGTTGGGAGGCGGTGCGACCAACCACTTTCTGCGAATAGACTTGGCGGTGCGGCGATGCGTTGCGCCGCTTGGTCTGGAGTCCCGGTAGCTCAGTTGGATAGAGCAGCGGATTTCTAATCCGCAGGTCGGTGGTTCGAGTCCACCCCGGGTCGTTTGTGGGGGTGCGTTTGGGGCGCGCTGTTAATTCGGGGCTTCACCCACAACAGTGACAAGCAACTCACGGCGATCGCTCGGCTTGTCCATCTCCCAAGGACGAACGAGTACAAAGACGAGTCGCGTCGAGCCCGCCGTACTTGCGGTGAAGTCAAACACGTCGAGCACAGGACCGCCCGGCATCCCATTCGTCTGCGGCTGCGCCTGGCCCTTGCCGCTCGCGGCGTCGAAGCTCGCTTTCAGAATGGGCGCGAACGACCCTGAGTCCTTCGACAGTTGCCATTCGTAGCCAGTACCACTGCTGCGCTTGAGTTCGACGCGCACCGTGTCGCCTGCGTTCGCGGTCATCGAAGAGGTCGCATCGAGAAGGATCTCGTCCACTGGACCCGTGGTTGTGCTTGGTGCAACTGCCTCGCGGATACGGCAGATCATCCTCCGTTGGGGGAGGATGGGCGTTCCACCAGTCACAGTCTTGGGCTGATCTTGACAAGACACGCATGCGATGGAGATGCACACAAGGGCAATGGTGTGAAGGATTTTCATATGGCGCGAGAGGTTACCGCCAGTACGGTGGCGGGTATCGTCCACCGCGTGAAGAGTGAAGCGGTGAACGCCGCGAGCCAGTGGTGGACGCCTCGGCGAATCTTCTGGGTCGCCACGATCGGCATCTATCTCAGTTGGTGCCTCGCCACACTCGCGCTGCAGGGAAATCTTGCCCTCGACCATGTGGAAATGCTGATGTGGGGGCGGGGCTGGCAGCTTTCGTATTGGAAGCACCCGCCACTTCCCGCATGGCTCGCAGAGGCAGTTTCTGTCGCAACGGGGCGCGCCATTTGGCCGCAGTTCTTCATCGCACCAGCTCTGGTCGCGATCACCGCGTGGGTTGTCTGGCGCGCGGCGCTCGACCTCGTTGGGCAGTGGCGGGCATTGCTCGCTGCGCTCTCGCTGCAAGGCTGCGTGTACTACAACTACGAGAGCGATGTTCTGAACCACAACTTGATTCAGTTGCCCTTCATCGCGGCACTGATCTGGGCAGGATGGCATGCGGTCCGCGGATCGGCGCGTGCATGGATCGCGTTCGGTGTCATCTCAGGCATCGCTATCTACGGCAAGCACACGGCCGCGTTCTCGTCGATCGGTGTGGTGACGTTCTCTCTACTGATCCGCGACTCGCGGCGGCAATGGCTCTCGCGCGGACCTTGGCTTGGGATGCTTGCAGGAACACTCACCGTGCTGCCGCATCTCTGGGCAATGTGGCGAATCGGCTTCACGCCGCTGCGCACCGCCACACTGGATCACGACGGTGGTTTCCATGAGAGTGTTGCAGCGGAGCCGTGGTGGGGGCGCATCGCGTTCCCTGCGGAGTTTGTTGCGGCGCAGTTCCTCATGCTCCTTGGCGTCTGGATCATGATGTTCCTGCTGTTTGCACGGCCTGGCGAGCCGACCATCGAGCATGTCCGCCCACGATCGCAGATGCGACCTGCCGCTTGCTACTACGCCTGGTGCACGGCGTTTCCTGTGATGTTTGCAGCGGTGCTGTCGGCGATCGTCAACCTGCACATGAACTCGCTCTGGGCGATGGCATGGCTGCCGTTCGCAGGGCTCGCGGTCTTGCTTTGGATTGAACGCCCGATTGGCTGGAGTGGCCTGCGGACATTCTGGATCGCGTGGTGTGTACAAGCCATCGGCACGCTCATCTTTGTCGTCGTGAAGATGTCGGCGGGACCGCATATCAGCGGGCGGGCACCGAACGTGCTGTTCGACGGCGAAGGCCTTGCTGAGCAAGTCGGCGCACGCTGGGCCGCGCGCTTTCCCGATGCACCGCTCACGCTGGTGATCGGTCCACATTTCGTCGCTGGCAGCGTCTGTGTGTACC
The DNA here is from genome assembly GCA_016872915.1 of Planctomycetota bacterium. Taxonomy (GTDB): domain Bacteria; phylum Planctomycetota; class Phycisphaerae; order Phycisphaerales; family SM1A02; genus F1-60-MAGs104. The sequence continues at coordinate 49,051 of VGYQ01000003.1, forward strand.
ACCCCAGCCACCCAGAACTCATCATTGATGGTGTGCCGATCCGATCGCCGTGGATCGATACGAAGCGGATCGGGCGGGAGGGTGCCGTGCTTGTCTGGGATGGTGGTTCCGACCCGCCGTGGGTGGATCAGTTCGGCGCACACAGTGTGGTCGAACGCTTCGATCTGCCGCTGCGAACCACTGCAGCGCTGCCGCCGCGGCGCATGGCGATTGCTTTCATCTCTCCCCAACCGTCCAAGCAAGAGCCTTGACGATCGCGGGCACGCCCAACGGCCATCAGGAGATATTCAGCCCGCTGAGATATCGCTTGAGTTCCTCATTCAGCTGTTGCAGTTGGCGCTTCCATTCGGTCGAAGATTTCTCCAGTTCGGCGAGGCGATTCTCCTGCTCGTCAAACTTGGCGAGATAGCGCCGGTAAAGTTCGGTTCCCTTCTCGATGGAACCCATGTTCTGTCGGACGCGCTCTTGGTCGGATGCGATCGACTGGCGCTCCGCTGCGTCGCTTTCCAACTTGCGCTGTACATCAGCGATCGCTGACTGCATGGCTGCGACCTTGCGGACAGCCTCGACGACAGCCGATGACGCCTTGCCGCTGCTGGCATGGGCGAGCAGGTCGGGGAGGCTGTACCCGGTTGCAGCGAAGCGCTGGCGCGTGGTGACTTCCTGGACCACACTCAGCGACGCAGTCTTGTCCGCGGCAATCTCCAACTCGAATCGGTACACCTGCGCAGTTTCGGATGCAGGCTTCTTTGGCTCGATCAGATCCCAACCCGCCGACTTCGGCGACTCGACAAGCAGTGTGCGCCCACGCGTCGCATCTTTGTTCTTGAATGCATAGGTCACCGAATTGCGGACCTTCTGCGTCTCTTCAATGGAGCCATCCACGATTCGCACAGAAACGATTGCCGTCGTTGAGTCGTTCGTGACCGCACACGCCACATCAAGATCGACCGCGTAGGCAAGCAGCCGCTTGTCACCTGCCCCCATGAATGCGATCTGCGCGTCCCCGGCGTAGGCGTTTCCATCAAAGACTGCGATCGGTCCTGGGATCAGTTGCTGCCCACTGGAGTTCGAGAGCTCGACGCCGCGCATGGGATGGTCGATCCCGTCCGACGCGCTGAAGATGCTGATGCGGCGCGCCTGGACGTCACTCGAAATGATCGGGAGCATGGCTGACTGTTGGCGTGCGATCGAAACAGGATTCCGCAGCGTGTATTGGAAGGACTCACCGACCGAACCGCCTTCCGCCTGCGCAGTCGCCGCCATCTTCCATGAGAGTTCTTCATTGCCCTCGGTGCCGCCGAACACACCGGCCGCGTCCGACGCCACCGCGCGCGGAAGGGGTGCCGAAGCAACTGCAGGTGCTGGTGTTCGCTCGCGTCCCATCTCCCCTCCGCCGCCACCTCCCGCCTTCCGCTTTGCAGCGACGCTCAATTCTCGCTGTGCCTCGAAGGCTGCACTGTCGCCGTAGACCCGTGGCGCTGCACCGGCCACCATCGGTACGGGCACTTTGGGGCGCTCGATATGCATGGCTTGTGAGAGGTTCATCTCGAAACTGACGGGCTGGCTGGCGACGAGGGACAGCCGCACATCACTCCAGTCGTCGTCGGTGGAGTTTTCGACAATGGCCCAGCCAAAGAGCAGCGACGGATCCTTCGGCTTCTCCGCGCTCGGCAGCACCAATCTGTAACTGGTCTTCCATACGGGCATTTCGCCCACATAAGCGATCCGCACGGTGCGACTGCCTTGTCCTGCGAAGGAGATCGACACGCTCTTGAATCGATCGGTTGTGTGTGCGGCGAGTGCAGCAAGCGCCTTCCCGAGTTCGGCGTTCAGCCCCGCATCCTGCAACTGCACGGATCCGACGGTCGTCAGGTTCACCGATCGGATGCCGCTATCGGTGAGCACATTGATATACGGCACCGCGATGGGTTCCTTCGACTCGCCGACGGCTTGCTCGCGCGTCTCACTGCCGAGGATCGTGCCCGAGATGGGACCGTCATCACTGCTCACGGTGATCCGAGTGCCACGCAAACGACCAAGCAGGTCGGCGAGCGATGGATTCCCCGACAGGTCGATGCCGAAACTCGCAAGTTGCCGCGTCAGTGGTTCATTGGATTCGTATGACACACCCCTCAGTGCCTGCTGCTCATCCAGAATGACCATCGATTTGAGAAGGTCGTTGATGCCGTCCTGCGCGAAGCGCAAAGACACCGTGTCGCCTGCGGCAATGGGACCCTGCCGCTCAAAGGACCCAACACCGCTGCGGTACAGCGTGACGCCAGTGATCGGCATACGCGGTGATCCGCCGACGCCCGTCACCGCCTGTGCCGATGCCATCGATGCGATACTCGCTGCAAGAAGCAATGCGAGAGATGGCACCATGCCAAAGGCAGGGCGCTTTGATACGGGGTTCCATGTGTTCTCCCATGGCTGCGTCTTCATGTCAGTGTGCTCCTCGTCCGTTGTGTGGCTGGTCTTTCGCCGCAACGCTTACCGCGTGGCTTTCATTGCAGCATGAGTTTGGAAAGAGTGCAATCCAAGCGAAAACTGCAAGCAGGAGCGGATCAACCAGTGCATCCCAAAGATTGGTCGACTCTAGAATTCCGCACGAGTAGCCGGCCAGCCCAGCGGTGACGACGAGTGCCCAGCGCGGGCACCACCGACCAGCCATCGCGGCAGCACCAGCCACGACTGCGAGCAACAGCAGGAGCGACTCCGGTTGCCACCCAAGCCAGTAGGCATCGCGCTGCATGCGGGGGATGGGCAGCACCAGCGGACCGTAGAGAGGCAGGGCAACGAGCAACACGAGCGCCACGCGCCAGACACGCGCTGGTCGGTTGGGCAGTGCGCTCGGTGCGATCACGTACAGCGCAAGGATGACCAGCGTGGTGATGCTCAAGTCGCCCCAGAGTCCGCGCAGATGACCTGCGAGTGTGATGCCACCGAGCGGTACGAACAGCACCACGATCATCGGCAGCCACGACTCCGGGCCGAGCGGCTTCAGTACGCGCTTCGTGAAACGTTCACGGACGAAACGACCGAGCGCAGCGACGACAAGCGCCTGTCCCACGAATCCGATCCATGTGCTCAGCGGCCACGCGCTCATGGAGCGCCTCCGATCGCGGGCGCAGTCGATCCGTCATCTCGGAGCCAACCGCGACCAAATGAGCAAAGGCGGATCCCTTGTCGCCGCCAGGTGTAGGTCAGATGAATGACGCCATCCGCCGACTCTGCAAGACACGGGTAGGAAAACTCGCCGCTGTCATCGCGTTCGATCACACGCGACGAAGCCCAGGTCGTGCCATCGTCGTCCGATGTAAAGAGTTGCAGCGTGCCGCGACCGCCGCGCGTTGGATTCGCTGCGAGCAGCAGTGTTCCATCACAGAGCCGCAGCAACGCAACGGACGCATCAGGGTTCGGGATGTCGAGCGCGGCCTGCATCGACCAGGTGGCCCCGCCATCCGTCGACCGATTGACGCCAATGAAAGGAGTACTGCGGCTGGCTGACCGAAGAAGCGCAATCGCCGCTCGAGGCGAGAGCGCAGCCACGGCAGGCTGCAGCCATCCGCCCTCGTACTTCTGCATGCGTTCCGCAGAACCCACCGCACCATCGGCGCGCAGGTGCAGGAAGAGCGCGTGCTTTTCGATGAACTCGTGGTAGGCCGGCAGTCCCCACGTGCCGTTCGCCATGGCGACGGGTTGTGTGCGAACGAGTGTGCTCAAGTTGAAGAACGGCGAAACCACCAGACGCCGTGCCGATTGCCACGTCACGCCGCCATCCGAGGACACGAGGTGATTGATCGCGCTACCCGACCAGCCGCCGTAACTGACGCTCACGACATGCATGTTCACGAGTCCCTGTGCGTCCACCCACACCACCGGATTCCCAAGTGAACGGATGACCCGCTGCACCATTCCCTGGAGTTGCTCGCGCGTCAGTGATGTCCAGGTGGCCTCGACCGTGCCCGCGCGCACGCGCGCCATCTCAATACCGACGTCTGACGCACCTTCACGCGCGCCAGCAAACCATGCCACAAGCAGCGCTCCATCCGGCAGCGTCGTGACCGATGACGCGTGCGCCGAGGGCGTTGGACGCGGCAGATCCATTGACGCAGAGTGAAGGCTCTCCGCGGTCGGAGACGCCCGCGGCGGCATGAAGACAAAGCGCACATCGGTCGGGCGCGGCGCCTGAATGAATGCCGCAAGCCATGCGAGCACAAAGATGATGACCGCCAGAACGCGAAAGGGGATGAGCGCGCGCATGCAGACGCCGTGAGGGCAGGGCGAGCGTAGCATCGCCCGCCGCAAGGACGCGCATGGACATCCATCTTCAAAGGCTGGTGGATCGATGGGTGGGCGTACCGCTGTGCGGTGCGCTCTCGGCATGGCACGCGGCGCAGCGTGCACTCGGTGTCGTTCCACTGCCCGATGATCGACCGCTGCTTCGGCGGGTCCTCGTCATCTTGCTCAGCGAAATGGGAAGTTTGGTGTTGGCCGAGCCGATGTTCCGTCGACTTCGTGAGCGACACCCCGGCGTGGAAATCCATGCGATGGTGTTTCGGAAGAACAGGTCGGTGCTCGACCTGCTTCGTGTGGTGGATCCCGCGCATGTGATCACGCTGCGCGATGGCTCGCCTGCACAGTTGGCGGGGGACTTGCTGCGCGCGGTCGGCATCATGCGATCGGAACGCTTCGATGCGGTCGTGGACTGCGAACTCTTCGCGCGCATCAGCGCGATCCTCAGCGGCGTTTCGGGTGCACGCCACCGCGCTGGATTTCACCGAGCAACGCAGGAGGGGCTCTACCGCGGATCGTTCATGACCGCGCCCGTGCCATACAACCCGTATCGACATTTGTCGCATCAACTCATCGCACTCGTCGAGGCGATCGGCACACCGACTACACCGCCAAGCAAGAACGCGCCGATTGCCGAGCGATTCACGCCGCCCGTCTTCGAGCCGGAGACAGGAGAGGTGGAACGAGAAGTCTCCCAACTGCATCGTGACCATCCCGCGTGCGAGGGGCGATCGCTCGTGCTTCTCTATCCAAGCGGAGGTCTCTTGCCGATTCGGGCGTGGCCACTTGACCACTATGCATCGGTCGCGCGCGCACTGCTCGCCGACGGCCATGCGGTCGGGATCATCGGCATGCCGGAGGATCGTCCGCTGGCCGATGATCTCCGCCGCGCCTGCGACTTCCTCCCAGCGATCGTCAACCTTGCCGGCGAAACCCGTTCGGTTCGCCATCTGATGTGCCTCTTTCACCGCGCGAAACTTTTGATCACAAACGACGGTGGCCCCGTCCAGTTTGCCGCGATGACGCCCATCCACGCGCTTGTGATGTACGGCCCTGAAACGCCGCTGCTGTACTCAAGTTGGAGCCCGCGTATGCGCGCATTCTGGCAGCCGATTGCATGCTCACCCTGCGTGACCGCGTACAACCATCGCAACTCGCCCTGTGATGGCGACAACCAATGTCTCAAGCGCATCGCACCCGATGCGGTCCTCGCCGCAGCGCGTGAAGCGCTCGCTGCCGCTTCGCAAAGCGCATGAAGCCCCAACAGCGCAGCCCCGCCACACGCACGCCGCTTGGCATGATCCATGCGGTACTCGGATGGTCGTGGCGACAGCGCGGTCGTTTCATGCGGTTCGGGACTGTTGGCGTCTCTGGGGTCGCCATCAACCAGATCGTCATATGGATCTGCTTCGAATGGCTCTACAGCGCGGTCACAGATCAGTCGCTTCGGCTGAATCTGTCGATGTTCACGGGCATTGTCATTGGCATGACCAACAACTTCTGGTGGAATCGCCTCTGGACGTGGCGAGATCGTGATCGCACTCGCGATGTACCGATCGTGCAGCAGTACGTCCAGTATGCGGCAGCCAACTGGGCGGGCATTCTTGTGCAGATCGCGCTCACCAACATGCTTGTCGCGATCGTTCCCTATCTCGTCGCGAACCTCATGGGCATTGCGGTCGCAAGTCTCATCAACTTTGTGATGAACGACCTTTGGACCTATCGCCATGTACGCATTGAGGGCATCGATCCTGAAGCGGAGCGGGTGCGCGAGGAACGCACCGCACTGCTGCTCGGCGGGCTGGGTCTGTCGCTCGCACTCTGCACCTACATCCATGGCATCGGATCGGTGCAGGCGCCGACAAACGGCGACGAGTGGGTGTATCTGCAGATCACGCGCATGACGGCCGCGAGCGGGCAGTGGCTCCCGCTCGTGAGCGGGATGGAAGAGATGCGGAATACGAAGCCACCGCCGCTCTTCTGGCAGGGGATTCTTTCCTCCGATTGGGGAGCGTGGTGGAACTTGCCCGCGCTGCGCTGGCCGAGCATCGTCTGGTCGTTCGGAGTGGCGGGTCTTGCTGCGCTGCTCGCGTGGCGCATCAGCGGCCGGACTGCAACGGTCGCGATCACGGCGGCGCTCACGCTGCTGGGTTTCCTCGGCACGTTCCGTTACGGCAGACCGTTTCTCACCAACGCGCCCGAGACGTTCTGGCTCTTTGGTTCGGTTGCGTGGGTGACGCTTGCACCGACGCGCGTCACCCGCGGCTGGCGGTTGCCGCTGCTGGGTGTTGTGGTCGGCGTGGCACTGCTGTTCCGAAGTTTCGCTCTGCTTGCGCCCATCCTGTTGTGGCTCGCGCTGGTGGAGTGGCACGGTGTGAGTGCGCCCGTTGCCACCACTCGCTTCGCACGCGTGTTCAGAAGCATTCTGGTCTGCGGCACCGTTGCAGTCGTTTCACTCGCCCTCTTCAGCCTGTGGTTCGCCCTCGATCCCGATCCTGCAGCTGTCTGGCGTGAGTTCGTCGTGGGTGAGAATGTCGGCAAGATGGCGGGCGGAGTGGGCGATTGGGTGCGAGGATTTTTCTGGGGCGGGTTCAGTGTGTGGTCGCTCGCCGCCTCGCCGTTTCTGCATGCAGGACTGTTGGCATTTCCACTCTTTGGCGTGCTTGTCGAATGCTGGAAGCACCGCCGAGACCTCACCGAATCCGAGCGATTGCTGCTCCTCTGGGTTGCGGTGATGTTCGTGGTGTTCTGCCTGCCCGCCCAACGTTCGGGGCGCTATTTGCTGGAAGCGATGCCTGCGCTTGCTGTGCTGCTTGCCACGCGCGGGCACCATGTGGGGCGGAATGCGTTCATGCTCACGCATATCGGCGCCATCATCGCGGTCATCCCGATCGCGTGGCTCTCGCTCATGCTCGCACGTGATCTGGGAGGACTCGCATTCGCGTGGTGGCACTGGCCACTGCTGGCGGCAACGGTCGCCTTCGCGCTGTGGGCGCTGTTCACGCCGCGCTGGACTCGGCTGGCGGCTGCACCCTCGGCACTTGCCGTGCTGCTAGCACTCACCAGTTTTCTCAGCGTCTTCGATGCGCCCCTCGGCACGTTCACCACCGCGCAGCAGGAACAGCTCGCGGGTCAACGCATCTGGGTACCCGAGAATTTCCGGAGCGTTGCGGAGATTCACCGCATGCTGCTGCCAAAGTCCGAGGTCATCGGATTTCCCATCTCGGATGGCACGCCGCCCGCGGATCGCGTTCGAAGCGGCGACTGGGTGAGCGTGGTTGGCGCGATCGATGCGCCCATGCCTGCGAATGCCGTCGCATCGCGCATTCAGATGGCGAGCCGACACACGGGCGCGCAGATCCTGGAAATGTTTCAGGGACGCGCGCGCGAGCAACTGTTCATGCGCGAGTGGATCATTCCGCTTGCACAGCCTGCGGTTCCCGCGGCAGGCTCCGCGCCACAAGCACCATAAGACCCGCGCCCACGAGCGCGATCACGCCGAAGGCGGCGAAGATGCCGTTGTTCGGTGCGCCTGCGTCGCGCAGCGCACCAAAAGTCCAGTCCGCGAGACCGCCACAACTGATGCTCACAAAGTTCATGATGCCGTAGCCCGTCGCTCGCAGATGCGGACGCGCGATCTGCGAAAGGATCGGCATGTTGTTGCAGTCAAAGAGCCCCCAACCCAGTCCGAAGAGCGACAGGAACACCACCGCCTGCACCAGCGTTCCGGCGTTGCCAACCCCAAACAGCGCAGGCACGAGCGCAACGATGCCGATGCAACTCACCCATGCACGACCACGTCCAGTGGTTCGGCTCCAACGGTCCGCCATCCAGCCACCGATCACGACACCCACAAGCATCGCGAGTGTCGTGTAGAGCGTTGCTGAAACACCAGCCATCCCTTGTCCAATCTGAAACTGCTCCTTCAGGACGGCAGGCATCCAATCGCGCACAATCCACCCGGCCATCGCGGGCAGCGTGAAGCATGCCACAAGCAGCAGGAATGGAACGCTGCCAAGAAGTTCGCGCAGCGCCGTGCGCACAGGCGGGCGCTCAAGAGCTTGCGCAGGCATTGCGTGGGCACTCGCGCGCAGCAGCCACGGCAGCGGCAGCGCATAGAGCATGCCGACGATCCCCGCAAAGTGGAATGCACTTCGCCACCCGAGCGAAGGCGCATCCGCAACGTAGCCACCAAATCCGCCCGCCATCATGCCGACATAGATCGCGGTCTGGTGGAGTCCGATGGCACGCGATCGAGTGCGCGGTCCATGCAGGTCGGTGATCAGCGCGAGCGCAGCAGGAATGTAGAACGCTTCGCTTACGCCCATCAACGTCCGCGTCCACAGCAGTTCGTTCGCGCTGGTGGCACTGCCTGTGGTCCATGTCACGGCGGACCACGCGAAGAGACTGCACGCGATCGTGATGCGCCGACCGAATCGGTCCGCGACCCATCCGCCGAGCGGACTCAGCAGCGCGTACATCCACTTGAACTGCCCGAGCATGATGCCCCACTGCGCATCCGTTGAAAGATCTGTGATGTCACCCATCACCGACGACTTCATCGATGCGAGCATCTGCCGATCGAGGTAGTTGAGAAGCGCAACGGGCAGCAGAAGCAGCACGGCGCGCCATGCGGCACGCTGCCAAGTGGCATTCATGGCTGCGGACGGTACGCGATCAGCCGCCGCAGGATCCCCATGCGCCAAGCAAGGCCGCGAGGTCCGTGCCATCCGTCGTGCCGTCGTTGTTCACATCGCCGGCAGGACCGCCCCAGCCTGCGAGCACCGATGCGAGGTCCGTGGCGTCCACGGATCCGTCGCCGTTGCGGTCCGCTGGGCATAGGGGTGTCGGCAATTCTGCGGAAATCGTGAAGTTGTCGAAATAGCCGAATGCGTTGAGCGCGTCTGGAGTCGCGTCGGTGACCGCGAGGAGGTTCGATGCATACACAGTTCCGAACAGCGTGGTCTGATGCGTGGCAACAAGCGGGCCATTCACGCGCAACTCGCCGAGCCCCGTGGCGACATTCCATCGATACACAAAATCATTCCATTGACCGAGCGGCACGATGAACCCCGTTGGCGTTCGGTTGGCAGGCACATGGCCGCCGTTCAGCAGCGAGATCTCTCCGCTCTGGGCGCTGATAACGAAGCCGCCCGATGTCTCGGAGGCACTCTTTGAAATCATGATGCCGAAGCCGGAGGGAAGGGCTTGCGCAGCGGGCAGAAACACCTTGATGCGTGTCTCAAGAACCGTTCGGCCGCCAGCGGATGCCGTCACCCATTGACCCGTACTCATCAGGTTCAGATATGCCTTTGTGCGCCCGTTGTTGAACTTCTCCGTGCAGAGGCGGACCATCTTGCCGGTGCCGCCGAAGGGATTCGTGGCAGGGTCAACGCCCGCACCGATCACCAGTGCGGCGATCTGCGGCGAATTGACCGATCCAGAAACAGACCATGTGCCTGTGCCGCCACCCCATGCGATCTGCCCAGACAGCGACGCACTGGTGTAGGTATTGAAGGTGGTCGTCAGCATGACCGCGCCATGCGCGATCTGCGTGGAAAGGGCAAAAACTGCTGTCCAAACAGTCCGTATATGCCTCATCACTACAGAGTGTTACACCACTTCGCCGATGTGCAAACTGCGGCAGATAAATTCGGCGAATCAAGCACGGAGTGTTACACTTTTAACCACCCCTATGGAACTCACTTACACCCAAACGGACCGTGAACGCACATTTCTCGCAAACGTGGAGGACGGCCGCCACGAGCGCAACATCATCAACGGACTTGCGCCGTTCCTGGAAACGAACGTCCCGGAAGATATGAAGGGGCTCTACACGGGCGAGGAACTCGTTCAGCTCCGAGTCCTGAAGGGTGGCGAGCGCGATGTCGAGAAGCGCATGCCCGTCAAGATCACGCGGCATTACTTCGATCTTGCGAAGCAGAGCGCACCGATTCGCCGGCTTGTGAAGGCGGATCCATCCGAAACCTACGACTTGGCTGGTTCCGAGGATCCTGGTTTTCAGATGGACTACAGCCCAGTGGAGGGCATGCTGCACAAGTACGAGATGGGACTGCTGTATGTGGTGTCCACGTGCTCAGCGCACTGCCGATTCTGTTACCGCGAAGAGCTGATCGCGCGCAAGGAAGTGAAGCGCCAGGACGGCACCGTCGCGAAGAAGGGGCTGGCGAACATTCCCGAAGTCATCAGCTATATCAACCAATTCAACAAGGCCGTGCGAGACAACGGCGGTCGCCATCCAGTCTGTGGGCGTGAAAAGCTCCGAGAAATCCTGATGTCGGGTGGTGATCCGATGGTGCTCAACAATTCCAAGATCGCCGCGTGGCTTGGTGCCCTCGCGGAGGCGGGGATCGAGTCCATCCGCATCGGCACCAAGGAGATGGCGTTCTATCCCGAGCGCTTCGATGACGCCTTCTGTGCGATGCTCGATCGATTCCACGAGATGTACCCGGAAGTTGGCCTGCACATCGTTGTGCACTTTGAGCATCCCGATGAGTTCCTTGCGAAGGATCCCGAAGGGCACTACCTGCGCAACGGGCAGGGATTCCTGCAGTGGGTTCCGGCGACGGGCGCTGCGATGCGCCGCCTGAACAAGCGCGGTTGGCTGAGTGTGGAGAATCAGACGCCGATCATCAAGGGCATCAACGATGATGCCGATGCGCTGCGCATTCTGCAGCGTGAATTCAAGCGTGCAGGCGGCGAGAACCATTACTTCTTCTGCGGGCGAGACATTGTTGCGTATCGAGCCTTCAACGTGCCGATCGAGCGCGCATGGCATTTGCTGAATGAGTCGCAGAAGGGGCTCTCGGGCGTGGAGAATCACGCCAGACTCTCGATCACGCATTACAAGGGCAAGACCGAAGTCAATGCGGTCACGAGCGAGCCGATCCCGGGTCTGAAGGGGAGCGAGAATGGTGTGGTCATCTTCAAGATCCTTCGCAACCAGGGTCTTGCCGCCGATCGCGGCAAGGTGTGCATCGTGGGACGCAATCCAAACGCGCTCTGGTTCGATGGCTACAACGACCGTGTGCTCTTCGACGAGGCGGGTCTGTATGACTACTCGCGCGTGAAGAGCGCCCGCATCACGCACGCAGCCCCGCCGCCCGTCTGCCGATGATCGACAAGCGTGTGGCGGGCCCAGCGGCCGCCGTGGCGGATATCCACGATGGCGCCACCGTCATGATTGGCGGCTTTGGCGAAGCGGGAAGTCCCATTGAACTGATTCACGCGCTGATTGACCAAGGTGCGAAACGCCTGACGGTTGTCAGCAACAACACGGGCAGCGGCGAGGTTGGACTTGCGGCACTGCTGAAGGCGGGGCGTGTGCGCAAGGTCATCTGCTCCTTTCCGCGCACAGCAAACTCGACCGTCTTCCCCGATCTCTACCGCCGCGGCGAAGTGGAACTCGAACTTGTTCCGCAGGGCACCCTCGCTGAACGCATTCGTGCAGGCGGCGCTGGAATTCCCGCATTTTTTACGCCAACAGCCGTCGGTACGCCGCTCGCGCAAGGCAAGGAACACCGTCTCTTCGGGGACACCGAGTGCGTGCTTGAGTACGGCATCCGCGCCGACTTCACGCTCATCAAAGGCCGATGCGCCGACACGCATGGCAATGTGCTCTACCACCGGACTGCTCGCAACTTCGCGCCGCCGATGGCGACCGCCGCCGGTGTCACCATCGTGCAGGTCTCGGAAGTGGTGGATGCCGGGCAACTCGACGCCGAGGCGATCGTCACGCCTGGAATCTTCGTGGACCGCATCGTTCATGTGCCGTCGCCGCAGCAGGAGTCCGCGTTGATCGCTGCAGGAGCTCGTTACCCATGACGCCACCCGCGACCGACGAATCCGCCGCGATTGGATGGAGCCGCGACGACATCGCGCGCCGACTCGCGCAGGACATTCCGCATGGCTCGTATGTCAACCTTGGCATTGGCATTCCCGAACTCGTGGCGCGTTTCGTTCCTGAGGGACGCACGCTCATCTATCACACGGAGAATGGACTGCTTGGCATGGGTCCATCGCCTGCGGCGGGCGCTGGCGATCCCGAACTCATCAACGCAGGCAAGCGTCAGGTCACCATGATGCCGGGCGCGGCATTCTTTGACCAGTCCACCAGCTTCGCGATGATTCGCGGCGGCCATCTGGACCTCAGCGTGCTCGGTGCGCTGCAAGTTTCGCAGACCGGCGACCTTGCCAATTGGTCGACAGGCGAGGCCGATGCGATTCCTGCGGTGGGTGGCGCCATGGACCTCGTGGCTGGCGTTCGGCGCGTCTTTGTCATCACGCAGCACTGCACAAAAGAGGGCGAGATGAAACTGGTGGGGGAGTGCACCTACCCTTTGACCGGGCGAGCCGTTGTGGACCGCGTCTACACCGACCTCGCGGTGATCGACATTACGGCCGATGGCTTCCGTGTGGTGGAGCTCGCGCCAGGTGTCGGATTCGATTTCGTGCAGGAGCGCACGGGCGCGACGCTCCTGCCGCCGATCCAGCGCACCGCCGCCGTGTAAGCGCGGCGCGTTCAAGCAGACGACTGATGGAGTGCACACGATGACCACCGAACAAGCCACCAACCGAAGCGAGAGTCTTTTTGCGCGTGCGAGGAAGGTGCTCGCAGGCGGAGTCAGCCGCAATACGGTTCTGCGCGGACCACATCCTCCATACGCCGACTACGGACAGGGCTGCCGCATCACCGATCTCGACGGCATTTCGCGCATTGACTTCTCGAACAACATGGCATCGCTGATCCACGGACATGCGTTCCGACCGATCAATGAGGCGGTGACGTCACAGTTGCAGCGGGGCTCGGCATTCATGATGGCAACCGAAGCAGAGGTGCGCTACGCCGAGCATCTCGCCAGTCGCAGCGCTGCGTTCGAGCGGCTGCGATTCGTCAACTCTGGCACCGAGGCGCTGATGGCCGCGCTGAAGGCGGCGCGTGCGTTCACCAACCGTGCCAAGGTCGCGAAGGTCGAAGGCGCGTACCACGGCGGCTACGACTACGCCGAGGTCAGTCAAGAGCCCAAGCCGGAGAATTGGGGCAGCATCGATCATCCCAACAGCGTGCCGTTGACGCATGGATCGCCGCAGTCGGCGCTGCAAGACGTGCTCATCATGCCCGCGAACGACGTGGACCGCGCGATCGCGATTCTCGATGCGCACCGCAGTGAAGTGGCGTGTGTGCTGCTCGATCTGATGCCGCACCGCGCGGGTTTGCGCGCTGCGGATCCCGCGTTTGTTGCCGCGATTCGCGAGTGGACCGCACGGCACGGGGCACTGCTGGTGCTCGATGAGGTGATCACCTTCCGCACGGAAGTCGGTGGGATGCAACAGCGGTACGGGCTGAAGGCGGATCTCACCGCGCTTGGCAAGATCATCGGAGGCGGATTCCCCGTTGGTGCGCTCGCAGGGCGCGCCGATGTGATGGATGTGATGAACCCGCAGGCGAGCAAGCTGCTCTATCCGCTTTCAGGAACGTTCTCGGCGAACCCTGTCACGATGACCGCCGGGCTCGCGGCAATGCAGCACTACGACGCCGCAGCAGTTGCAAGACTGAACGCACTCGCGGAGCGCGCGATGCACGGCATTCGTGAGGCGATCGGTCGCACCAATGCGCAGGCATGCGTCACAGGAACGGGATCGATGTTCCGTGTGCACATGAAGCCAACGGCACCGCTTGACTATCGCCAGCAGTTCCTCAGCGCGGAAGAATCGAAGCGGCTGAAGGTGCTGCTTGAGCATCTCTTCCAAGAGGGATTCCTGATGATCAATACCTGTTCGGCGACGCTGTCGACGCCGATGACCGAGGTGGAGATCGATGCGCTCGTGGACGCAGTCGAGGGCGGACTCCGCCGCATCGCCTCAATGAACTGAAGTTCGGCAGCGCATCCGCAGGCGGCGGATCACTTTCGCTCCAAGAGCAGCGCGAGACCCTGCCCAACACCCACGCACAGTGCCGCAACGCCGCGGTCCGCGCCGCGCCGCTTCATCTCATGCAGAAGTGTTGTCGCCAGCCGTGCTCCGCTCGCGCCGAGTGGATGCCCAATCGCGATCGCGCCGCCATTCACATTCACGCGTGCCGGGTCAAGGGCAAGTTCCCGCACGCATGCAACCGCTTGGGCGGCGAACGCCTCATTGATCTCGTAGAGATCCACCGACGCTGCGGCAACGCCCGTGCGCTCGAGCAGCGTTCGGATGGCGGGTACGGGACCGATGCCCATCTGCGCTGGGTCCACGCCGACCGCGCATCCGCGCCCGACGAAGCCAAGCGGCGTCAATCCCAACTTCGCCGCCTTCGCCGCATCCATCAGCAGCAGCGCCGCCGCGCCATCGTTCACGCCCGATGAGTTGCCGGCAGTGACGGTGCCGTCCTCCGCCTTGGTGAACGCGGGCTTCAGCGCCGCCAGTTTCTCAAGCGTGGTGTCGGCGCGCGGGTGCTCATCGGTGTCGAAGACCAGCGGCGGGCGCTTGCCCTGCGGAATCTCCACGGGCACGATCTCATCACGGAACCGTCCCGCAGCATGGGCAGCGGCCCAGCGCTGCTGACTCTCGAGCGCGAATCGATCCTGATCGCCGCGGCTCACATGGAACGCACGCGCGACATTCTCCGCCGTTTCGCCCATCGAGAATGGATGATGCAGCGCACTCAGCCGCGGGTTCACGAAGCGCCAGCCGATGGTGGTGTCGTGCATTTCCTGACCACGCGCGAAGGGCTGGTCCGCCTTCGACAACACGAGCGGTGCACGACTCATCGACTCGACTCCACCTGCAACGATCACATCGGCCGATGCGGACTCGATCATGCGCGCAGCGACATGCACCGCTTCGAGCCCTGATGCGCAGAGGCGGTTCACGGTCGCGCCAGGAACGCGCACGGGAAGCCCCGCAAGCAGTGCAGCCATGCGCGCCACATTGCGGTTGTCTTCGCCCGCCTGATTCGCGGCACCGAAATACACATCGTCCACCAGCGAGGGATCGACCTTCGCGCGCTCAAGCACGGCGCGGATCACATGCGCAGCGAGATCATCGGGGCGCACAGACGACAGCGTTCCGCCGTAACGCCCGACAGGTGTGCGAACGGCTGCGATGACGGCTGCGCGGCGGGTCATTCACAGATGGTAAGTCCACGGCGACCCCGCTGATGTGCGACCCCATCCAAGACGCTGGTTACGATTGCACCATGCATCCAAGCCAGCGGCGATTCGTCGACTTCATGGTGGATGCTGGGGTTCTCACCTTCGGCGACTTCACGACCAAGAGCGGGCGACAGACTCCCTACTTCGTGAACACGGGGCGTTACCGTTCGGGGGTTCATCTGATGGAACTCGGGCGCGCGTATGCGGATGCGATCGAGCGGTCCTTCCCGAAGGGATTCGATTGCCTGTTCGGTCCGGCATACAAGGGCATTCCGCTTGTCGTTGCGGTGGCGATGGCGTTCGCAGAGCGTGGGCGCGAGGTCGAGTTCTGCTTCAACCGCAAGGAAGCGAAGGATCATGGCGAAGGCGGGGTGCTCGTCGGTCGCACGCTGAAAGATGGTGACCGCGTGCTCATCATCGAAGATGTCACGACCGCGGGCACATCGATCCGCGAAACCGTGCCCGTGCTTCGCGCGGCGGCACGCATCACGCTTGCAGGACTCATCGTCTCGGTGGATCGACAGGAGCGGGCGGGCGAAGGCTCCACGCGCACGGCACTCGAGGAGGTCGGGGCCGAGTTCGGCATGCCGACCGCGGCGATCGTGACCATCGATGAGGTTGTGTCGCACCTTGGGGCGCGGCTGACCGATGCGGATCGTGCGCGAATCGCCGCCTACCGCGCGCGGTATGGCGCCGCGCCACACGCGCCCTCGGTGGGCGGTTGAATCCGCAAATGAAAAAAAGAGTTGGGAGGGTTTGAGATTTGCCCGTCCCCCCGCAGGGATTCGGTGGCACAATGACTCCGTATGAGCAGGTGCGTGACTCCATGTGGCGGCGGCGCCGTGTTCGCGACCATGATCCTCATGGCAGGGTTGGTGCAGATCACAGCGCCTGCGCAGGCTCAAACCCAGACATTCGTCAACTTCGAGACACCACAGGTTCATCCGATCGCCTTGAGCCGGTCTGGTCAAGTGCTCGTCGCAGTCAACACCGCAGACAACCACCTTGAAGTCTTCGACATCAAGAGCGGTCTGCCCATTCGCCGCGGCTCGGTCTTCACGGGACTCGAGCCCATCTCCGTGCGGATGCGTGGGGACAACGAAGCGTGGGTCGTGAACCAGCTCAGCGACTCGGTGAGCATGGTGAACCTGATCACGATGCGGGTCGAGCGCACCGTCCGCGTGGGTGATGAACCGGCAGACATCAACAGTTCCGGTGCCGTCGATGCGGCAGATGTTGCCATGATGCTGGCAAACTGGGGGCAATCGGGTACGGGCGATATCAACGGCGATGGCAGCGTGGCAGGGGACGATCTGGCACAGCTGCTCAGCGCGTGGGGTCCGTGCGGCGGCTGATGTGCCTCTTCGCCCGTCTACCGCATACCCTTGATGCGGCATGACCGCGACCGTGTTTCAGTCAAACCGCACCGTGCAGTTCAGCGAGACGGACCTCGCGGGCGTGATGCACTTCTCGAACTACTTCCGCTGGATGGAGGACGCGGAGCATGCGTTCCTGCGTGCGCGAGGATTGCAACCGCTGACGACAGTCGGAGAGTCCACGATCGGCTGGCCGCGTGTGCAGTGCGCCTGCGACTTTGTGAGGCCGCTGCGCTTCGGTGACTCGGTGGATCTGTCGCTGCGCGTTCTGCGTGTCGGCGACCGTTCGGTCGAGTATGCCATCGACTTTGCCGTCGGCGGCACGGTGGCGGCGCGGGGCACGGTCACCGTCGCGTGCTGCGAAATGGCGAAGGGAACGCTGCGCGGTGCCGCGATTCCGCCAGAGTTTCGCGCGCTCCTCGAATCGTGCGTGGATCAGGCGGCGGCGTCGCAGCGCGCGTGAGCAGCACAGCGGTTGCGCCGGCGGCGCTTCGACGCTCAGGTCCCCCAAGCAGCCAGCACCACGGTCAGGTCGGCTGTCGATCCGATGCTCAACGCATGCGTGCAGCTGCACTTCCGACCGGCCCTGTGACATCGAGCCATTGGCCCAACAGGTCGAAGTAAACGCGCGGAAATCTTGCGGTGGCTGCTGTGCAGGCAGCAAAAAAACGCACCCCGAGCCCGTTCGACGAGCATTTTGAACGCCGCTGCTATGATCGCCAACGTCGGGCGATTAGCTCAGCTGGCTAGAGCACACGCATCACACGCGTGGGGTCACTGGTTCGAATCCAGTATCGCCCATT